>NZ_JBITIM010000001.1:0-266096 GCF_044459025.1 Nocardia sp. NPDC050406
GCGCCGACCTTCTTGAGCCCGTCGGGCGTGCACACGCGCGCCGCCTCGACGAGGCGTTCTTCGGCCTCGGTCCGCGACTGCTGTTCGACACTGCTGGGGATGCGGTCCATGACCGAGATGATCACGCGCACGTGGTCGGCGGAGACTTCGCCCGCGGCTTGTGCGGCCGCGGTGAGCGGCAGCGCGGGCGGCAGGTATCCGTTGGGGCTGAACCGGCGGTCGTCGAGGTGCTCGGCCGCGTTCGTCCGCGCTGCGGCGTCCCCTTTGGAGAGGTTCAACGTCTCCACAAGAAAGCTGCGTACTCCGGCGGTGGGGCTGAATCCGTAGCGTTGCGCCAACCCGCGATCGCCGACGGCTTGAGCGAAGCGATGTTGCATCACAGCGACTTTGCGCGCGAAGCTCTCGAATTCACGCATATGGTCAATGAATTCGTCATCCGACAAACCGGTAGTCGGGGCGTCGAGCAGAGAATCGAGAAGGGCGTCGAGGTCGCTCAGGGTGGCGACCGCGCCGTTCTCGTTGATTTCCCCGCCCGAATTCATGACACCATTCTATCGCGAATTATGTTGTGGCTGAACAGGAAAAGAATCTGATATGCAGATGTTCAGATGAGTTGTGTCAGATTTGGCGGGGCGCGGCGTGTCGCCGCATGGCAGGGGCTACTGGGCGGCCTTTCAATAAGGTACTCACGCTGCCCCGCTCGAGGGCTTGTCGATAGACGGCTGCTGCACTGTGGCAGGCGGTGATTGTTTGGTCTATATCTTGGGTGGTGTGTGCGGCGGAGACCACGAATGACTGGCCTAGAATGCCTTGGTTCAGTAGTTCCTGGAGGAATAGGGTTCGGAATTCTTGCGAGGGATTACCTTGCGGGTCTTTGGTTGTGAAGACGAGACAGGAGGGGCGGCCCACTACCTGTAGATGGCTTTCGATCTTCAAATCGGCGGCCGCCGCGTTCACACCGTCGGCCAGTTGCTTCCCGGCTTGTTCCATACGCCCGATGGGATCTGTTGTCGCGTAAGCGTGTACGACGGCTCGGAACGCGGCGAGGGCTCCCGTTTCAGGACCGTGGGTAGTGGAGAGAAGGAATACTCGATCGGCCTTGGTGCGGAGGCCGCCGAGTTCCATGTATTCGCGTTTCCCGGCCAGGGCGGAGATGGGGAAACCGTTGCCCATGGCCTTGCCCCACGTGGAGAGATCAGGGGTGACGCCGTAGACCTGCTGCGCCCCACCGGTGGCCCAGCGGAAACCGGTGATCATCTCGTCGAAGACGAGAAGTGCCCCGTGCCGATCGCATAGTGCGCGAACGCCTTCCAGGAATCCGGGTTCGGGTTCGGCCATGGCGGTCGCGGCCTCCATGAGAACGCAGGCGACCGCATGTTGTTCGAGCACCGCGGCGAGCGAGTCGAGGTCGTTGTATCCGAACCGCACGGTCGCCGAGGCGGGAATGCCCGCGTTCATAGGTGTGGTGGCGATGAACCAGTCGTCGACGGAGAAGAACGGTTGATCGCAGATCGCCACGGTTTCGCGACCCGTGGCCGCCCGTGCCAAGCGGACCGCCGCCGTCGTGGCGTCGGAGCCGTTCTTGGCGAACTTGACCATGTCCGCACCCGGTACCACGCTCAGGAAATCCTGTGCCGCAAGCAGTTCCAGCTCCGTGGGACGCGAGAAGTTGACGCCGTCGGCGATGGCCCGGGTCACGGCCTCCACCACCGGCCGGTACCCGTGCCCCAAGGTCACCGAGCGCAGGCCCATGCCGTATTCGATGAATTCGTTGCCGTCGCAATCCCACACTCGACAACCGCTGCCGCGCACCAACACCGGTGCCATGAACTCCGGGTACTGATCCGGCCCGCGCGCATAGGTGTGCGCTCCGCCGGGCACCAACTCGTGCAGTCGCTCCTGAATCGCGTTGCTGCGCTGGAAGTCTCGCACTACGACCCTTCCCGTTCGGTGACAGCGCCGAGGAACGTCCAGACCGTCCGCGCCGATTCGGTGATATCGAAGTCACGCGCTCGCACCGACCCGGCGGCGGAGAGTTTGATGCGCAGTTCCTGATCCGCGATGAGCGTGTCGAGTGCGTGGGTGAGCTGATGGCGGTCCCCGGCCCGCACGAGGAGCCCGTTCACGCCGGGTTCGATGATCTCCTCCGGCCCGCCGGGTCGGGTGGCGATGACCGCGCAGCCCGCGCGCATTCCCTCCACGACGACTTGTCCGAATGCCTCCGGCCGGACCGAGCAGTGCACGAGAATATCTGCCACGCGCAGATATGGTTCGGGATCGTCGACGTATCCGGTGAACACCACCGGGAGATCCAGTGCGGTGGCCAGAGTTTCGAGTTCCCGGGGATAGGTGTCGTCGTCGGAGAAGTTCGCGCCTACCAGGAATACCTCGCGCGGCTGGACGCGCACATCCGCCAACGCCCGCAGAAACAGCGCCTGCCCCTTCCAGGGTGCGAGCCGTCCGACCACGGCTATTACGGTCTCGGGCGGATCGCGCTGTTCCTCACGCATCCGCTCGTCCCCGAACGCCACTCCGGGGTAGGCGACCACAGCTGGCCGCCGCCACGTGGGAAGCAGCCGCAGCGTCCCCCGACTGTTCGCGATGTACCCGGTGGCCAGCACCCACCCGAGCAGCAGAATCCCCACGGCCCGCGCCCGCCCGACCCGCTCACTCGAAATCCGCTCGTGCACATGCCATATCAGCGGCACACGCGCTCGCCGCGCCGCCAGCGCACCAACGATCAGGGTCCGCACACTCCCGGCGACCACAACCGTCGCACCGAGTTCCCGCAGCGCCCTCGCGACCACCGCGCTGAGCTGGAAAAGTCCCCGCACGTCGAATTCCCCACGCACCACCCGCGTTTCGATCCCGACCTCACCCAGCTGCCGCACCATTGGCCCGTCCTCGAAGTGCACCACCGCTACCCGCCCGCGGGGCAGCGCCGACAACAGCCGCGACGTCGCCAGCTCCGCACCCGTCGGCGCGGCGGTATCCGCCAGAAAAACGGCCTTCACGTGCCGACCTCGACACCCCTCGACCCCACCAACACCGTCACCCCCGTGTCAGTACATCCGTCCCGAACCGCGGCCGCGACGCCCTGGTACGGCCAAGTCTAGAGGCTGTTCGCGAACAGGGCATATTGCGCGGCGATCTTCTGCCGCACATCCGATTCCGAGTCGCTGTCGACAATCCCGACATAGCGTCCGTATGTCACGAAACAGCGGTACCAGGCCGCGTCGGCGCGCTCGAAGCATTTCGCGCCGGGGACGTCCTTGGGGGCGGCGAAGGGGTCGTAGTCGACGAGGTGGGTGGACAGGTCGGCCATCAGGGTGGTGGCAGCGCCCGAATCTCGGGCGCGCATCACGGTATTGCCGTCGACCGTGGCCACTCGGTCCACGCCGGAGTCGGTGAGCAGTCGATTTACCAGGGGCTGGTCGGTCGCACCGTGAATGAAACCCGTTGGGCCGTAGACGGCGAAGGTATCGGGATCGGGGGTGCGGTTCTCGCGGTCGGCGGTGATCACGCGGGCCAGCATGCGATCGGGGTCCACTGTCAGGCTGTCCAGTTTGTCCGCGGGTGTCGGTGTGAAGGCGTCCAGGGCCGCGACGGTGGCGTCGAGGGTTTTGCGGACCCAGTTCAGCAGGTCGGTGGCGTCGCTGTTCGGGCGTCCGATGAACAGGGAGATGACGAATTGTCTGTAGGGCATGAATGTTCCGATATTGGCGACGGTGGGTCGCCAGTGGATGTACGCGTCGGGATGTTCGGTGAGATTCAGGCGACGGTTCTGGTCGGGGGCGTAGGCGAAGTCCACGTCCTCGAGTTCGCGGGCCGCCACCTTGGCCGCGGATTCGCTGGGGAACCGAATCACCAATTCGGTGATGGAGGTGGCGGTGTCGGAGGGGAAGTCCGAACCCTCCGGATCGGGGATATCGGCACTGCTCGCGCCGTAGCCGATCACCATCCCATTGCGCCGCAGCACCGGACCGGAACCCACCGCGAGGAAATCGTTCTCGGCGTCCTGGGGATCGAGGCAGACGTGCCCGGTGCGGCCGACCTTCAGCACCGGATCGACGCGCACCCCGGGCGGCACCACCTCCGACATGCGCATACCCTCCAGCAGCGCCCCGTTGCCGCCCGAATTCTGCGGGTAGTTGTGCTTGTCCACCGGGTACTCGCCGACATCCAGTGTGCGGACGTCGATTTCGCCGGGGACGGCGGTGCCCTCGACGCCGCAGGCCGTGAGACCGGCCGCGACCGCCCCGGCGAGAAGTGCGAGAAGAAGCCGTGACGCGCGCGTCATATCGGGATTATGCGGCGAATTCGGGCACAACGGACCCGCGATGGGGCAGACCGAGACCAGGGCGCAACCCCAACCTCCATAGCCGAGAGATTGCGTCGCGCCGCCGGTGTCGGCGGGCACCCGAACTCTTGGGGGCTCGCGTCGAAATCCAGGTGCGTTAGGGTGATCGGAAGTTCGTGGCGGGTCGGAGGTCGAGCAGTTGGGTCGGACGTTGGCGCACGGGCAGTCGTTCGCTGGCTATCGCATCGAACGGCTGCTGGGCGCGGGGGGAATGGGTGAGGTCTATCTCGCTCAGGATCGGGATCTGCCCAGGCCGGTGGCGTTGAAACTGCTGGGCGCGGCGGTGGCCGACGATCCCGAGGTGCGGGCGCGATTCCTGCGGGAGGCCGATACCGCCGCGCGGCTCTCGCATCCGAATATCGTCGCCGTCTACGCGCGCGGCCGCGACGACCACCGCCTCTGGATGGCCATGCAGTACATCGAGGGCACCGATGTGGCGGCGGTGCTGCGCGACGGCCCGCTGCGCCCGGACCACGCGGTGCGCATCATCGGCGAGACCGCCAAGGCCCTCGACCACGCGCACGCCGCGGGCGTCCTGCACCGCGATGTGAAGCCCGCCAATATCCTGCTCGCCTGGGGACCGCATCAGCAGGTCTACCTCGCCGATTTCGGTATCGCCAAGGCTCTGGACCACACCAGCGCGCTCACCCGCACCGGCGAGATGTACGCCAGCTTCCAGTACGCCGCACCGGAACAATTCGAGATGGGCGTCGTCGATCAGCGCGCCGACGTCTACGCCCTGGGCTGCACGCTCTACCACATGCTCACCGGCGAACTGCCGTACCCGGGAGCCAGCACCGCCCAGGTCATCAACGGCCACCTGAACATGCCCGTCCCGCGCCCGAGCGCCCGAAACCCGTCGGTGCCAGTGGCTTTCGACCATGTCATCGAACGGGCGCTGGCCAAGGACGCCCGGCAGCGCTACGGCAGCTGCGGCGAACTGGCGGCCGCCGCGCACCAGGCGCTCACCGGCACCCTGCCGTATTCGCCGCTCACACCGCCCGCCCCCATGCCGACCGCGTTCGCGCCCACCGCGCACCGCTCCGGCACCGCACCGCTCGCGGAACCCGCTCGGCCGCGTTCACGCAAGCGCACACTGCGCCTCGCGGCCGCCGCCGTAGCTGTCGTGCTCGCGTTCGGTATCGGCATCGGACTGTCCACGGGCGCACTGCACTTCAACTGGACCGGCGCGGCCACCCCGGGCGGCGCCCCCTCGGCCGCCACCCGCCAGGCCGCCGAACAGGCCGCCTGCGAGTACGCCAAACTCATGGTCACCTACAACTACGACAACCCCGGCGACTGGGAGACCCAGGTCCAGGCCGGGGCCACGGGCACCTGGAAAATCCAAGGGCCGCAACTCTTCCCGGCGCTGCGCCTGCTGATGGCCAGCGATCCGGAGAAGACCCACGCCAGCGACGCCACCTGTACCGCCACCTCGGGCAGCGACTCCCACTACGAGATCACCGCGAATATCACCCAGATCAACCAGACCGAGGGCCAGCCCGACACCACCGAACAGAAGAGCGTGGCCATGTCCATGGACTACGTGGACGGCAGGTGGCTGTGCAGCCAGTGGGCGCTCGACCTGTTCTCGAACTGACGCTAGGCCGGTGGTGACCGGTCCAAGCGCGCCTCGAGATTGCGAATCTCGGCCAGCAGCATCTCCACATCGGTCTTGGTCGCCGTCTGCTCCTTGGGGCGCAGCTGCACCACCACGGTCCCGCCCGGCTCCATGACCGCCTTCGACACATCCTTCACCGACCGCGCGCCCTGCGTGCGCAGCGCCTGGGCGACGTCGGCGCGCCGCAGGCCCAGCTTCCACAGCCGTTCGTCGTCGTACTTGCCATTGGACACCAGGGTGTCGGGCTTGCCCTCGAACCACCGTGCCACCCACGGGTACTTCACGCTCGCTCGCACCACCACCGCATTGGTGGCCACCAGCGTCGCCGCGCCGATCAGCCCGCCCGCGAGCGAGTCGTCGTCGCCGATGACGGCGTTCTGCACCACATTCGACAGTAGCAGCATGACCACCAGATCGAAGGTGTTGAGCTGGGCCAGGTCCCGCTTGCCCGCCAGCCGCAGCAGCGCCGCGACGGCGAAGTACACCACGATGGTGCGGATGATTTTCTGCGGCACCCCGGTGCCGACCGTCAACAAGTCGTGCAACATGGCAGTCAGCGTGCCGCACCCGCGCTCCGGCGCGAGGGTGCCACGCCCCGGCCGAACCATTCCGCTCGCTCGTGCGTATGACCGTCGCGGGGCGGACATCTATCGACGGAGCGACCATGCGACGTTTCGCCCTGGCCACGGTTTCGGTGGCCGCCGTATTCTCGACCCTCACCGCGAGCGGGGTGACCGCCGCCCAACCGGAGGCGTTCACCGCCTCACTGCGACCCGCCCTCGACGACCTCGTGCGCGCCGCCGACGTCCCAGGTGCGCAGCTGGTCGCCACCGCCGCGGGGCGCGAGAGCCGAATCAACAGCGGCGTGGGCGATCTCGCCACCAAAGCTCCGTTCCCGGATGATGCGCAAGTCCGAATCGCCAGCAATACCAAGACCTTCGTGGCCACCGTGGTCCTGCTGCTGGTCGGCGAGGGCAGAGTGGATCTCGACGCACCGGTCGAGCGGTATCTGCCGGGGGTGGTGCACGGTCCCGGCGGCGACGGCCAGCGCATCACCGTGCGAAATCTGTTGCAGCACACCAGTGGAATCCCGGACTACCTGTCCCGCCTCGACCTGGAGTCGGTCGACGCGCTGCGACGCGCGCGGCCCGCCGACGATCTCATCCGCGTCGGTCTCGATCAGCCCGCGGAATTCGAACCCGGTGCGCGAGCGGAGTACTCGAATACCAACTACCTGCTGGCGGGCCGTCTCGTCGAGGCGGTGACGGGCAGCCCCATCGGACTCGAGGTCACCCGGCGCATCCTCGCACCGCTCGGACTGACCGACACCTACTGGCCACTGTTCCCCGTGGAGAACGTGATTCGCGGCCCGCACCCGCGCGCCTACCACCTCTTCGGCGAGGCGCTCACCGATGTCACCGATATCGACCCCGGCTGGGGGCTGCCCGACGGGGCCATGGTCTCCACCGGAGCAGACCTGAACCGCTTCTTCATGGCGCTGCTCCAGGGCCGGGTGCTCGCCCCGGCGGAGCTGGCCCAGATGACGACCACCGTGCCCGGCGGTGACGGGCCGCTGCAGGAGAACGTCGGGCTGGGTCTGTTCCACTTCCGAACCACGTGCGGACTGGACGTCTGGGGGCACGGCGGCTCCATGCACGGCTTCTTCGTCTACGGCGCGGCGACCGCGGACAAGGCGGTCACGCTGAGTATGAACCAGCTCCCCGACGTGCTGCGCGCGCACACCGAGGGCGCGGGCCTGGAACAGATCGTCGACACCGCCATCTGCACGGCCTGAGCCGAAACCCCGCGTGGCGCAACCCGCTACGGTGCGATAGATTCGCAGCGGATTCGTGCTCGGCAGGTGGGACCGCAGGTGGTCGCCGGGCAATCGCGGCGGAATTTCCGAAAGGAAAACCATAGTGGCGAAGTCTGGCGCGGGGGTTGGTGCCGACGGTTTACGTGTACTCATCGACAGCGGCGACTACCGGCTGCGCAATCGCGGCGATATCGCCATGTTGGTGATGACCGTGGAGCGGGTGCGCGAGCGGTGGCCACGGGCCCGTATCGGCGTCCTCACCAAGGAATCCGCGGTTCTGCGCGGACTGCTGCCGGACGCGGAACCCATCTGCGTCGATGACGGCGGACACTGGGGCAGAGGCGGTTTCGCCGGACGGCTCGAACACGCCGCCGGAACCAAACTCACCGGCCCCGCCTCGGTGCTGTGGCGGGCCGCCACCGACGCGCCGTCCGCGCGCCTGCGCGGCGTGCGGTCCTGGGCGGTCTCCGGTGTGCGGACGCTGACCGGGGCGGAACCCGACCGAAAGCCCGATACGTCCCCTCGGCCGCCCCTGCCCGCCGCCGTCGCGGAGGCCGACCTGGTCCTCACCCTCGGCGGCGGCTACGTGGCCGACGCCAACCGGCACCGCGCGCACCGGATGCTCGCACTGCTGGAACACGCGGCCGCGCTGGGCATTCCGACGGCCATGCTCGGTCAAGGGCTCGGCCCCATCGCCGATGCCGACCTGCGTTCCCGCGCCGCCGACGTGCTGCCCGGGGTGGATGTCGTCGCGGTGCGCGAGCGGCTGCGCGGCCCGCGCCTGCTCGCCGACCTCGGCGTCGCCGCCGACCGCACGCTGGTCACCGGTGACGACGCCATCGAATTCTCCTACCGCACACGGCGACCCGAGATCGGCAGTGATCTGGGACTGTGCCTGCGAGTCGGTGACTACACCAAGCTCAGCGACTCCGCGCGCGAGGCCCTCGGCACCGCCGTGCTCGCCAGCGCCGCCGCGCACGAGGCCACCCTCGCCCCGCTCATCCTCTCCGAACACCACTCCGAGGACCGCCGCGCCACCCTGCCGCTGCTGTCCGGCGCGACGCGCACCCGCGCCCCCATCGGCCGCACCGGCACCGCCGAGGATGTGGCCCGTCAGGTGTCGCGCTGCCGCGTGGTGGTGACCAGTGCCTACCACCTCGCCGTTTTCGCGCTCTCCCAAGGTATTCCGGCCATAGCCGTCACCGCCTCGCAGTACTATGACGACAAATTCCATGGACTGGCCGATATGTTCGGCGCGGGTCTGCGGGTCGTGCACCTGGATTCCACCGATCTCGAACGGGAACTCACCCACCAGGTGCGGGAGCTCTGGGAAGCCGCCCCGGATGTGCGTGAGACGCTGCGGCACAAGGCCGTCGAGCAGATCGACGCGAGTCGGGCGGGACTGGAGCGAGTGTTCCGGCTCGTGGCGGACTGATCGACCGTTCCCCCGAACCGGCGCGAGATGAGCACAGGGGGACCATGGTTCGGCTTTCGGTATGTGTACCGGCCGCCAATGCGGGACGCACGCTGGCGGCGACCCTGCGCTCGATTCTCGACCAGGACGTCGAGATGGAAGTGCTGGTGCTCGACAATGCCAGCCGCGACGAAACCTGGCGTATCACCGCCTCTTTCGACGACGAGCGGGTGCGCCTGGAACGCGATTCCCGCGCCCTGCCCCGGGGCGAGCACTGGAACAAGGCGGTCTCGCTCTCCACCGGAAAACTGGTGAAGCTCGTGCGCGCCGACGACCTGCTGCTCCCCGCCGCGCTGCCCGAACAGCTGAGGGTCATGGGCGACAACGGCATCGCCCTCGCCACCTCGAGCTTCCGCCTGCTCGACGAGCACGGCGCGATCGGACAGCGGACCCTCGCACCGCCCCTGCTCGGCCCGCACGACACCCGCGCCCTGCTGCGCGCCATCGTGCGCGGCGGTCCGGCGAGCTTCGGGCCCATCACCACCGCCATCTTCCGGCGCGCCGATTTCGACCGGGTGGGCGGCTTCCGCGGGGATCTCGTCCGGCCCATGGGCGTGGACCTCCTGGCCCGGCTGTCGGTCTTCGGCACCTACCACGGCATGGCGGAGACGACCGCGGCATGGAACGATCCGGCCGCCGCCGAACCCGCCACCTGCGGCGCGGTCACCGAGATGCTGCGCTTCCACCACCGGCTGCGCTACGAGTACCCGCAACTGCTCGGCTGCACCGATCTGCTGGCCGGAGACCTGCGTGTGGTCCGTGCGGCCGTGGCGCGCTTGCGTGCGTGAGACCGCGCCACATTCGAGACAGCCCGAGTACCTCCAACAGCACTGTGCCCGGCCATTCCGGCCGGGCACAGTGCCGCTGATTCGAAAGCTCGGTGTGAACTCAGATGGTCCAGAGCGGCCCGTAGGTCACCACGGTGTCACCGTCGCTGCTGACCACGCTCACCCACGGGCGAATGGTGACCTGCCCGAGCACACCGGTCACCGTGGCATGCATACCGGACATGCGAATGAAGCCCTCGGTCCCGGAGATCTCGCCCTGCGCGGCCTCGATGGACTTGATACCCGGCCCGAAGCCCACGCCGATCTCGATACCCAGCCGCGGAATCAGGTCGGTCAGCGTGACATTGGGGTCCTCGTCGAGCTCAATACCGAGCCCGGGCGTCGACCATTGGAAACGAATCTTGCCGTCCAGGGTGGCCGGATAGCCGACCTGGTAGCCGAGGGTGATCTTCCCCGACCAATCGTCTGCCCCGTGGCCGGAGACCTTGAAGGCCGCCGTGCCGTGATGGAACCACTCGCGCGTCAACGGATTTCCGTCCAAGGGCGGGACGAAATCGATGCGGGTGTCGGCTTGGATGGCCTCGACGGTGCGGTCTCGTCGGTCCTGGATGGAACTGCTGCTGTCGATACCGGCGGCTCCGTAACCGGTACCGACGGCCAACCCGACGGTGAGTACGGCGGCGACGGCCATGGCGCGTGCGGTGGCACGCTGCTTACTACCCCTCATGTGATCCCCAATTCCCTCATCAGGTGGTGCGGCTGGCGAAAACAGCCGGGCGATCTCCCCTGCGGGAGACTATACGGCGAATTGCGTTCGAGCTCAGGACAGTTCGGGAATGTCTACCACCCACCTCCCCTCCAGCTCGGGCCACAGGCCCGACACCTCGGGCAGGAGGTCCGGCAGGGTCAGCAGCACTCGATCCGGTTGCGCGGCAACGAGTTCCGACGGCGCGATGATCGGCACATCGGTGCCGGACATGCGGCGGCCCTGTTTCGCGGGCGAGGCGTCGGCCACCGCGCTCAGCAGGCCCCGGTGCACCCCGGCCAGATGCAGCAGGGAGATGGCGCGCGAGGCCGCACCGTAGGCGTAAACCCGGTGGCCCCTGGCATTTTCGCGTTCCAGCCAAGCGCGCAGCGCCCGCGCCTGCCGATCGGCGTCGCGTTGCAGGCGGCGCACCGTGTCCACCTCGGCGAGTTCGGTCTCGGCGTCGAGCATGGCGCACACCCGCTCGTCGGGCGTGATCTCGGCGTGCACGGCGGCGACGAGTACGGTGCCGCCGTAGAGATCGAATTCCCACGCGGTCGCGATACTCATGCCGGTGGCCTCCAACAGCCGACGCAGCGCGGTGAGCGAGTAGTAGGCGAAGTGCCCGTGCCGCAGCGCGGTCCACTGTCCGTGCGCCACGATCGCGCCCAGCGAATGGAACTGCACCAACAGCACCCCGTTCGGGGCGGTGGCCGCCGCCCGCCGCGCGAAGGCCTGCAACTGGTCGGCCTCGTGCATCATGCCGAAGGAATCGATCACCACGTCGGCTGGACCGTCGGTCTCGGTGAAACCGCGCTCGACCAGCAGCGGCACCCAACTGCCACCGTGCGGGCTGGCGAATTCGCGCACCGTCCGCCCGCCGAGCCAGCCCGAGGCCGCCACCCGCTGCACCGCCTCGGCCGCCTGATCGCGCAACGCCAGCGGCTCCACGCCGCGCGGTTCGGCGGTGTGGGTGTCGTCCTCGGCCAACTGCGCCAGCCCGCAGGCCGCGCACAGGTCCATGGCCAGCGGATGACCCGATTCGTCGGCCGTCGGCACCGCCCGCGCCGACGGAAAGTCGTCCGCCGCAGGCATTTTCCCCAGATCCAGCACGCGCGCCAGCGCCGTGCCCCCGCATCCGCGACATGCGCGCGGTGGTGTGTGCCTCATGGCACCATGGCCTGGTGCGCATCGATACGACCGAGCTCGCCGACGTCCTGGTGCTGACCCCGCACCCCTTCCGCGACGACCGGGGCCTGTTCACCCGGACCTTCGACGCCGCCGAATTCGACGCGCACCTGGGGGTGCGCGGTGCGGCCGCGCGCTTCGTTCAGGATTCGCAGTCGCGCTCGGTGCGGGGTGTGGTACGCGGTATGCACGGCCGCGCGGGGCGGGGCGAGGCCAAACTGGTGCGCTGCGCGCACGGGGCCGTCCACGATGTGCTGGTCGATATCCGGCCGGATTCGCCGACCTTCGGCAAGCAACAGGCATTCCTCCTCGATGACAACGACTTTCGGCAGCTGTACGTGCCGCCGGGTTTTCTGCACGGCTTCCAGGCGCTCACCGCGACTGCCGACGTGTGCTACCGCATCGACCGCCCGCACGATCCGTCGGCCGACCTCGCCGTGGCCTACGACGACCCGGAGCTGGCCATCGCCTGGCCGCATCCGGTCACGCTGGTCTCCGACCGGGATGCCCGCGCGGGCTCCTGGCGCGATCTCGTCGACGGCCACCTCACGCCCCGATCCTGATCCGGCGCAGCGCGGCGTCGAGCACACCGGCCTGCTGAAGCGAGCGCAGATAGGCGAGCCGGGTGAAGGTGCCGAAGAAGGCCTCCGCGGTGAGTCCGCGCGCCAGATATTCGGTGTAGAGCTCGGCCGCGCCGTCGGCGATCCGCCACTGCGCCTCGAAGCCCAATTCCTTACGGGCACGGGCGAAGTCGACGCGGTAGCAGCGGGGGTCGCCACCGTTCTCCCCGGTGATCACCAGCTCCGACCCCGGCACCACGTCCACCACGGAGCGCGCGATCTCGGCGACGGTGCGGTTGTTGGCCTCGGCCCCGATGTTGTACGCCCGGCAGTGCATGTCCACGGGCGGCACGGTGAGGCAGGTGGCGAAGGCGCGGGCGATGTCCTGGGCATGGACGAGCGGCCGCCACGGTGTGCCGTCGGAGAGCACCCGCACCGCACCGGTGAGCACCGCGTACCCGACGAGGTTGTTGAGCACGATATCGGCGCGCAGCCGCGGCGAGAATCCGAAAGCCGTGGCGTTGCGCAGGAACACCGGCGTGAAACCGGAATCGGCCAGCGCCGCCACATCGTCCTCGACGCGCACCTTGGATTCCGCGTACGGCGTGAGCGGGCGCAGCGGCGCGTCCTCGGTGACCAGGTCGTCCCCGGCCGCCCCGTACACCGAGCAGGTGGAGGCGTACAGGAACCGCCGCACCCCGGCCTCCTTCGCCGCGCGCGCCAGCCGCACCGAGGCGAAATGATTGATGTCGTAGGTGATCTCGGGGGCGAGCGCGCCGAGCGGATCGTTCGACAGCGCCGCCAGATGCACCACCGCGTCGAAGCCCGCCAGGTGCGCCGCGGTCACATCGCGTAGGTCCACCGCGAGCCCGGGCGGATCGTCCGGGGCGGGGCCGAGTACGCAGTCGGCGAAGAATCCGCTGTCCAGGCCCACCACGTCGTGGCCGTCCTCGCGCAGGATCGGCACCATGACGGTGCCCAGATAGCCCTGATGTCCGGTGACCAGTACCCGCATTACGCACCTCCGAATGTGAGAGCGGCCTTCTCCAGCACGAACGCCTCGGCATGCGGGGCGCGACACTGCACGCCGCGCAGCCGGGACAGCCCCAGGAAGGACAGTTCGTCGAACCAGTCCCGATCATGTTGGGACGGATAGTGTTTCACCAGCAGCGCCGCCTTCTGCGCCGCGACGGCGGCGGTCAGCGGATGGAACACGGTGGGCCTGGGGGTGTCGGTCTCCCATTTGAGGATCTCGTAGCCCAACACCAGGTGATCGCGAAATTCGGTGGGAGCCAACTCCGCCAGCAGGCGATGATCCTGATGGGCGTCCTCGCGCTGCGGCGCGAACACCACCTCCGGATTCCCGCGCCGCCGCAGCGCCGCCACCGCGTCCTTGACCCTCTCCCAGTGCACCGGGGTGCGGCCGTCCGGCAGATCCAGCACCCGCAGGTCGAGATCGGCTCCGGGACAGAAGGCTTCGAGCGCGGCGCGCTCCTCCCGCGCCCGCTCGGTCCCCGCCCCGCACAGCACCAGCGCCCGCACCCGCAGTCCGGCGAAGGCGTTCGACAGGGTGAGCAGGGTGCCGCCGAGTCCGATGGCCAGATCGTCGCAGTGCGCGCCCAGCAACGCGATCTCGCGGACCGCCCCGGTATCGAGTCTGATCATGAGGCGGGCCGCTCCCACACCATCCACGGGCGGTCACCCTGGTGGTATCCGGCATCGAGTTCGGCGCGCTCCTTGAAGGTGTCGGCCGGTTTCCAGAAGCCGTGGTGCTGATAGCCATACAGGCGGCCCTGAGCGGCGAGCGCCCCGCAGGCGTCCTCCACCAGATCGCCGTTCTCCGGCAGATGCTCGAACACCTCCTGGGTGAGCACGAAGTAGCCGCCGTTCTCCCAGATGGGCAGCTGTGAGACGGGGGTGATGTTCTTGACCTCGCCCACGGCATTGACGTCCACGCAGTGGAAGGAAGACTGCGGCGGGACGATCATCATCGACGCCGCCGCGCCCGATCGCGTGAACTTGTCGATCACCTCGTTCAACGGCGCGTCGGTGAGGACGTCGGCGTAATTGGCCAGGAAGTAGCGCTCGCCCTCGAGGTAGGGCCGCACTCGCCGAAGCCGTTCCCCGATGGGCGATTCCACGCCGGTGTCGACGAAGGTGATGGTCCAGTCGCTGATATCGGAGCGCAGCAGCTCCACCCGCCCACCGCGAATGACGAAGTCGTTGGAGATGGACTCCTGGTAGGTGAGGAAGAAGTTCTTGATGTGCGCCGCGCCGTAGCCCAGGCACAGAATGAAGTCCTTGTGCCCGAAGTGCGCGTAGTAGCGCATGACATGCCAGATGAGCGGGCGTGGCCCCACCATCTGCATGGGTTTGGGCGCGGCCTCCTCGCCGCCGTTGCGCATCCGCATGCCGTAGCCGCCGCAGAACAGCACGACCTTCATTTCGCTTGCCTCTCGACGTGATCGGGCAGCGCGCGGTGCAGCTCCGGCAGCGGCAGCACGAGCTGTCCGCCCCAGTCGGCGATGTGGCGCAGCTGCGCGGTGATCTCGGTTTCCAGATTCCAGGGCAGCACCAGCACCACGTCGGGGCGATCGGCGTCGATGCGCTCGGGCGGGTGGATGGGTATCCGCGTTCCGGGCGTGAATCGCCCGTGCTTGTAGGGATTTCGGTCCACCGTGTACTCGAGCAGATCGGTGCGGACACCGCAGTAGTTGAGCAGGGTGTTGCCCTTGCCGGGCGCGCCGTAGCCGACCACCCGCTGACCCGCCGCCCGCGCGTCGAGCAGGAAGCGCAGCAGATCCTGGCGCACCTTCTCGGTGCGCGGGCGCAACTCCAGGTACGGGGCCACCTCGTGCAGCCCGGCGTCGGCCTCCAGGCGCAGCACCTCGGCCACCCGTTCGCCCGGTTCGGCCACCGCCTCGGGGCGCGCCCACAATCGGAGCGAACCGCCGTGTGTGGCAAGCAATTCCACATCGACCACGGTGAGACCGGCGGTCGCCAGCGCGCGCTGCGCGGAGAGCACCGTGTAGTACTGGAAGTGTTCGTGATAGATGGTGTCGAACTGCCCGAGGGTCACCAGATTGAGCGCGTGGTGCACCTCGAGGGAGAGCCAGCCGTCATCGGCCAGCAGCTCCCGCAGCGCTCGGGTGAAGCCGCGCAGATCGGGGATGTGGGCGTAGACATTGTTGGCCACCACCAGATTCGCCGGACGGTGCTCGGCGCGCACCTTGGCGGCGAGGTCCTCGTCCAGGAACGCGGTCAGCGTCGGCACGCCCTTGTCGCGGGCCGCGGCGCCGACATTGATCGAGGGTTCTATTCCGAGACAGTCGATTCCGGCCGCGACCACATGTTGTAGCAGATAGCCGTCGTTCGCGGCGACCTCCACCACGAAGGACTCCGCGCCCAGCCCGGCCCGGCCGATGGCCCGCTCCACGAAGGTGCGCGCGTGGCGCACCCAGCTGTCGGAGTAGGAGGAGAAGTAGGCGTATTCGGTGAAGGTGTCCGCGGGGGTGATGAGGGCCGGAATCTGCAGCAGCAGGCACTGTTCGCACAGCCGCAGGTGCAGGGGATAGGTGGTCTCGGGAAGATCGAGTTCGGCGGCCGTGAGGAATTTCTCGCACGGCGGGGTGGCTCCGAGATCGAGTACGCTGAGCAATCTCTCGGAGTCACACAAACGACACTGCACGCAGATTCCCCACTTTCACCGAACCGGCGACCGGCTACGTCCGGTCTGACCTGAGGGTCGGCTCGATCGCGGCTTACGTTACAACAGTATTGGCGCGCTCCGAGGGCTCCGAGACGCAATGGGGGTTTATTAGGGAGTGCATTTCTGCGACCCGCAGAACCGAGCGTTCGGTCGGCTAATCGTTGAGTCATGCAGGATAAGTATTTCGTATGGCTGGGTAAGGTTTTGGGGCCGGTGGACCTGCGGTTCCGCGTTAGGGGTTCGTGGGGGAGTTTCGAAGAAACCGGTCGTAATGAAACCCGCAAACTCGTGGAAACATTGGTGCGCCATTGGTTTCCCGAACGCCACTCGAGACGATGTGTAACATTCGCTTTCTGGCCGTCGAAAAACTGGGTGGCCTCATCGGTCGTCATGTTGTGCGGCCCGTGGGGATTCGGCATCAGTCCGTGTGGAACTGATCAGTGGGGATCGGGACCGAGTTCTCCCGTGGGGGAGGTGCGTTCGTTTCATGAGTTTCGAGGTTTCCGCCGGGCGTGAAGTCCGCGCGAGTCGGCTGCCCCGGCCGGTGCCGAGATCGGAGCGCGAGCGGTGGCAGGTCGAGTACGTGCGCGGGCTGCGCATCGGCGATCTGCTGGTGGTCGGCCTGGCCGTCCTTGTGGCACAGGTGATTCGGTTCGGCGGTCCGGTCGACCCACCGCTCACCTCGAGCCTGCCCCTGGAAGTGCGCTACACGGTGGTCTCCATCGTCTTCGCGTTGGCCTGGTACGCCGCGCTGGAGTTCAGCGGAGCCCGCTCGCCCCGGGTAATCGGTTCGGGCACAGAGGAATACCGTCGGCTCATCGCCGCCACGCTGCGGCTGTTCGGCGTCGTCGCCATCGTCTCCCTGGTGCTGCACATCGATATCGCGCGCGGCTATCTCGCCATCGCGCTCCCGCTGGGCGTTCTCGGCCTCGTGGCGCACCGGCGACTATGGCGGCGCTGGGTGGCCGTCCGGCGCACCCGCGGCGAATACCGCACCGGCGTACTGGTGGTCGGCAGCCGCAGTGCGGCGCGGGCCATGGTGGCGGCGTTCTCGCGCGATCCGGACTCGGGCTACACCGTAGCCGGGGTGTGCACGCCCGCCGATGGCGAAGTCGCCGATCCCGCACTGGAAGTCGGAGATCGGGACATTCCAATAGTGGGTGACGACCGGTCGGTTCTCGATGCGGTCAAGCGCACCGGGGCCGATACCGTGGCCGTCACCGCCACCGATGATCTCGGCCCGGCCGATTTCCGTCGGATGGCCTGGGAACTGGATCCCTTGGGCGTGGAACTCATCGTCGCGCCGGGTCTGGTGGATATCTCCGGCACCCGGCTCACCCATCGCCTGGTGGCGGATATGCCCATGCTGCATGTGGAACGCCCGCAGTACGACCGCGCGAAATCCATTCGCAAGGCGGTCTTCGACGTCTGCTTCGCGGCGGGCGCGCTGATGCTCGTCGCACCTGTCTTCGCGGCCATCGCCGTCGCGGTGAAGGCGACCAGTCGCGGCCCGGTGTTCTACCGCTGCGAACGCATCGGCCGGGACGGGGAACCTTTCGGCATGTTCAAGTTCCGCAGTATGTTCGTCGATACCGAGGCCCATCTCAACGCCCTGTTGAACCCGGACGGCGATCCTCGGGTCACGCCCCTCGGCCGGTTCCTGCGCCGCTACGACCTCGACGAACTACCGCAATTCCTGAATGTGCTGCGCGGCGAGATGAGCATTGTCGGTCCGCGTCCTCCGGCGCGGCGCGAAGTGGACTGCTACGACGGCGTCATGCGACGGCGACTACTCGTGCGCCCCGGTGTGACCGGGCTGATGCAGGTGAGCAGGCGCTCGTACGCGACACCGGAGGAAGCGCTGCGCCGCGATCTCTCCTACGTCGAGAACTGGTCGCCCGTACTGGATTTGGTGCTCATCGCCCGCACGATCGGCGCGGTCACCCGGCGCGGCCGTTAGAGCGGAGCCAGTCCGGCCTCGGTCGTCGCCGTCGAGAACCCGTCGTGGAAGACCACGCCCTGCGGCGCGATCTCCGGGTCGCGGTAGTAACCCTGTTTGAAGTAGACCCCGCCGCCGCGCGGCATGAGGGTCCGAACCATGCACCGCGTCTGGCCCGGGCACGGCGCGGCGTCGAAGACCTGGCGCTCGCCGCCGACCCACAGTTCGATGAAGCCGACGGTGTCCTTGGTCGACCACTTCACGTGGAGTTTGATGTCGTTCCACAGATCGGGGGTGATCTGCTTGGCCCAGGGCGTCCAGGTGGTGATCGGATCTCCGGGCCCCCGGTAGGTGGAAACGACCACGCCCCAATGGTCCACGTCGACATTGGTCGGTCCGGCGGCGATGGCCAGCGGCGGCGGCCCGTCCTCGTCGGCATGCCACTGCGACACCACACTCCAGCCCTGCGTGGCGGGGAACCCCTGCTCGAAGCGGGTGCTCCACTGATACCACCGCTCGTCGCCCTCGTTGGCCCGCGTGGCCTCCTCGCCGCTCACCTCGGCTCGGTCGCCGCAGCACAGCGTGCCCGGCGTATCCCCGCGGCGCACCTCGAAACGCGCCGCGTAATCGCCTTGCCGCACCACGGTGTTCTCCACCCGCATGCTGTCGGTCGGCGTCCGGTAGTTCTCGCAGGGCCCACTGGTGACCACCACGTTCTGGCAGTTGGCCCACTGGTCGAAGTTGCCGGTCTCGAAATCGCCCACGAACGAATGCGGCCGCGGCGGAGTCTGCGGCGTGCAGGCGAGGACGCCGCAGAGGAGAACGGCACCGAATACGGCGGCCAGGCTCAACGCGGAACTCCTCCAGCTCGGAGTGCGGTGCGCCCGGACCGATACCGCTGGGGCCGACCGGCTTTCGGTCATGCCCCATCCTGCCAGGTCGCTCCGGTCACGGACGCGTACCAGGCTACCGTGCTGGTCAGACCCTGTTCGAAGGTGACGCGCGGGCGGTAGCCGATGGATCGTAGGCGGGAGATGTCCACGACGAGTTTCTCCGGATCGCCGGGGCGGTTGGCTCCGCTGTAGTCGAAGGCCGGGTGTAGGCCGGTGATGTCGCAGAGGGCCTTCGCCAGGTGGTCGATGGTGTACTCCGCGCCCGCGCCGACGTTGTAGGCCTCACCGCGCAGCGGGGCGTTGGCGGCGACGATCATGGCCGAGCGGGCCGCGTCCTCGACATAGAGGAAATCGCGGACCTGGGTGCCGTCGCCGTGGATGAACAGGCGCTCGTGGTCGCGGTTGAGTTTGGCGAGCAGATCGAAGACCACCTGTTTACGTTGGCGCGGACCGAAGGCGGAGAAGAAGCGCACCGAGGCCATGCGCAGGTCGTAGAGATTCGCGAAGACGGCGAGATAGCGCTCGGCCGCGAGCTTTCCGACACCGTAGGGGGAGATGGGGACGGTGGGATCGTCCTCGCTGATGGGGATGCGCACCGAATTGCCGTAGACGGCGGCGCTGGAGGCGAAGACCAACCGGCCCGGCCACTTCAGCACCCGCAGCGCCTCGAAGAGGCGGAACGTGGTGGTGAAATTGAGTTCGCAGTCGAAGGCGGGCCGCTCCACCGACGGCGGGACGTAGGCGTTGGCGGCCAGGTGGAAGATGACGTCGACCGGGTTCTCGGCGAGGTACGTGGCCCAGTCGAGGTCGCGAATATCGGTCTCGCGCAGGGTGATCGCCCCCGCGACGGTGGCGAGATTGTCGCGGCTGCCCGAGGCGAAGGAGTCCAATACCGTCACCCGCGCGCCCGCCGCGACGAGCAGCTCCACGAGATGGGAGCCGATGAATCCCGCGCCGCCGGTCACCAATGCCGATGTCGCGGACCAGTCCAGCTGTCGCCCTGCTGCGGTCACTTGTTCCCCCGTCGAATCTGGGTTGCTACTGCTGTCCGAGAACCTGTCGATACGTCTCGACCGTGCGCCGCGCCACCGCGGTCGGTTCGAAGGTCCGCAGCGCGCGGACGTGGCCGTTGCCGCCGAGTTCGGTGGCCAGGGCCTGGTTGTCGAGCACGGTGACCATGCGGGCGGCGAAGGCGTCGATATCGTCGGGTTCGACCAGATAGCCGGTCTCGCCGTCGGCGACCATCTCGGCGATACCGCCCACCCGGGAGGAGACGACGGGTTTACCCGCCGCCATGGCCTGCGCCAGGATGGTCGGAGCGGTCTCCTCGTGGGAGAACAGCACCACCGCCCGCGCCAGCGCGAGCTCCTCGCGCAGCCGCGCGTTGTCGACCATCCCGAGGAACTCGACCTGCTCGTCGAGCCCGAGCGCGGTGGCGCGCTCGCGGATCGTCCTCGCGTACTCGGCGTCCGGCTGCGGGCCGACGACAACCAGCCGCGCCTTCGGAACCTGCTGTACCACAAGGGAAAACGCGGTGAGCAGTCCTTCGGGATTCTTGCGCGGCGTCAGTACGCCCGCGAACAGCAGCCGCTGCTCGGTCGGCCTCGACGGGGCCAGCGCGAAGAACTCCGGGGCCGTGGGATTGGGAATGCTGACATGTCTGCCGCGCACCATCCCCGCCAAGGCCCGGGCGTCGTAGTCGGAGATGGAGATGACCACCTCGGCCCGCCGCAGCACCCGGCGCACCATGGCGGCGACGAGGTGGTAGCGCACCCGCTCCTTGAGACTGGCGCGCGCTCGCAGTTTCGTCTCCAGGTGCACCAGTCCGTGCACGGTGACCACGGCCTTGCGGCTCACCTGGGTGGCGATATCACCGCGCAGCCCGATCTCGTGCGCGTGCACCACATCCGGCCGTAGTTCGGCGATGATCGCGCGCGCCCGCCGCACGTCGAGATACGAGCCGGTGGCCACACCCAGCCGCCGCTGACCGCGCAGATATCGGATCTCCACCTTGGCGCCCTCGCGCCGCGTGGCGACGGGGGCTTCGCCGGTGTGGAAACACAGCACCGTGAGCTTGTCGATCTCGTCCTGGGCGGCCAGGGCGGGCACGAGAGTGCTTGTCACCGACTCGATTCCGCCCACCACCCGGTCCGGCTCGAGCGGATAGGTGGCGATCATGACGACGTGCACGCCCGTCCCCCTCTCTACGACTTCAGTGCCCCGCCGACGGCCGATCAGTCCGACGGTGTCGCGCCACTCGGGGTCGCGGCCCAGAGTTCGACATCGTGGAAACCTCCGTCGGGGTCGCGACGTGCTTCGGCGAGCACACCTTCGTGGCGCAGCCCGCCCGCCGAGGCGAGTTTGGCGAGGTGGGCGTCGGCCGGGTCGATGCGCGCCTCGAGGCGTTCGATCCGCAGCCCGTTCATCGCGTAGTCGACCAACAGTGCTACAGCCGTCGTCGCGGCGGCGGTGAACGCGGCCTCCGGCGAGAACTCGAGGGTCACCCGGGCATTCGCCTCGCCGTGATCGAGGAGCAGTCGCCCGAGCGGTTCGCCCGCCGCGACGGCGTCGTAGCGCACGCGCCGGGTGCGCCGAAACGCCCAGTGCCCGGTGCGCTTTCGCAGCGACACCGACCGGCCGTCGGCATCGGTGCCGGTGATGACGTCGAGCAGCGCGGGAGCGGGAGCCCAGCGCCAGCGCAGGGGCGCGCCGAGGTAGTAGCGCGTGGCGACCGCCAGCACGGCGGGCGGCGAGGCGGCCACCGTGGCGCGTCGGAAGTCGTTCCACCGCGTCCGCAGCGACCGTTCTTCTTCGGGCAGATAGCGGGCATGGATCCCCGCGGTGACCAAGGCCGCCACGAACCCGCCGGGCGGCGCGGTGGTGGTCGTGATCGCCCAGAGTTCGTGATCGCGGCGGCGGCCGTTCACGCTCATGGCCTCGATCATGGTGGCCTCGAGGATCATTCCGCTGCGCAGCGCGGACTGTCGCGCCACCCGATTGCCCAGCGCGGCCGGTGCGGTGATGCGGCGCAACCCGAGCGGCCCCAGGCCGTAGTCGGTGACCAGGCCGCCCGCGATGGAGCCCACCCCTTCACCGGCGCGTCGCGAATCCATCCAAATGCCCAGCTCCGCCGAACAATTGATCGGATCGATGGGCATGAGATTGCACTGACCCGCGAATTCGCCGTCGACCTCGATACTCAACGGCAGTGCGCGACCCGCGGCCATGGCCCGCCGCTGCCGCAGGTACTCGCGAATCCACCAGCGGCGGCGGTGCCGCTCCTCCCAACTCAGCGCGGAGGTGACCCAGAACGGTTCGATGAATCGCCGGTCCCGCAGCCGCAGTTCCCGCCAGCGCGGGAAATCCGATAGCCGAGTGTTTCGGACAACCACGCGATGTCCGGCGACGAGTACGGGCCCGAGACGAACCCGACGGAGCGCGGAGCGGGTGACCGCGTCGCGAGGCGACATAGCCACGAAGCTACCGGACATGACGCAGGCGGGCGGGGCGACAGGAAAATTCGTCGCGGTACAAACCGGGAAACCGGCAAAGAGTCTGTGGGTGTGGCTGGCTGCGATACCGTTGGCGGGCAAGGAAGTCCAAGCGCACCGCGCGGGTCCGTCGCATGACCGGGGGAGGTCGAATGGGAACCGGACTGCCGTGTGAGGGTGCCGGGCATCGCATCCTCATCGAGAACAGCGAGTACTGGCTGCGCAACTACGGCGATCTCGCCATGCTCGAGGTGACGGTGCGCCGCATTCGGCGGCGTTGGCCGCGGGCACGCATTGGCATCATGACCGAATCGCCCGCTTTGGTGGCGGCGTATTTTCCTGGGGCGGTAGGGATCACGGTCGGCGCGGGTGATCCATGGGGGCGTAACCGACCGCTCGACAGGATTGCCGCCCTGGTGGGTCCCGGGGTCGTCGGGCCGGTCGCCATGACCTGGCTGCGCGCACGGGCATGGGCGTTGCCGCGCGCGATTCGGGCGAGAGATCGCCTGCGCCGCAGCGAATCGGGCACCGCGCCGACGAGTACCTCGACGTCGAACGAGGTCGATGCGACTCCTCGCATCGAGCGCAGACATCCCGGTGCCGCCCGGGCGGTGCGTGAGGCGTCATTGGTCCTCGCGCTCGGTGGCGGCTACCTCACCGACGCCGATCTACCGCAGGCCGGTCGCCTGCTCGATCTGCTCGAATACGCCGGTGCCGCAGGCATTCCCACCGCCATGGTGGGGCAGGGGATAGGCCCGATGCGGGATCCGGAGCTGCGCGAGCACACTGCGCGGGTGCTCGCCACGATTCCCGTGCTCGCGGTGCGCGAGCGACGGCGCGCCCCGGCCCTGCTCGAATCGCTGGGGATCGGCGCGGAGGCGTTCGCGGTCACCGGCGACGACGCCGTGGAACTGGCGGTCGAGGCGCGAAAAGAGCTGCCCGGCAACGATATCGGCGTCTGCCTCCGGATCGCCCGGTACGCACCCGTGGCCCGCCGCGCTCAGGACGCCGTCGGCGCGGCCGTGCGCACCGTCGCCCGCGAGTTCGAGACCCGCCTGCGACCGCTGCTCATCGCCGAGACACCCGGCTCCCCGGATCGAGCGACCACGCTGCCGCTGGTCCGCGGCGGTGCGCACACCGCCCCGCAAGCCCGATTCGTGAGCGCGCGCGAGCTGCCCGCGCGCGTCGCCGACTGCCGCGTACTCGTCACGGGCGCATACCATCTCGCGGTCTTCGCGCTGAGTCAGGGCATTCCGGTCGTCGCGCTCACCTCCACCGAGTACTACGACGACAAATTCCTCGGCCTCGAGGAGATGTTCGGCGGCGGTATCCGGCTGATCCACCTCGACGACCCGGAATTGGAACAGCGCGTGGCGACCGCCGTGCGCGAGGCGTGGAAAGAGGCCGACAGCGTGCGGGAGGCGCTACGCGCCGCGGCCGACGACCAGGTGGCGGCGAGCAGACAGGCCTTCGAGCGCGTCTTCACCCTCCTCGAGCGAACGCACGCCGACCACGCGTAGAGATGGCCCGGGCATGCACAGATACGATGGGAATCAGCCGGACCGGCCTCCCGTGCGGGCCTACGACATCATCTGGCGACACGTATCCGATGCCCCCACACTGGAAATGCCGGTGGCCGACGCCCTCGCGGGACCGCCACCAGTCCGGCGTGGCGACCGGCGACCGGAGCTGGCGGCGGACACCGACGGCCCATCGACACTCACCCGCCGCATCGGGCGCGTGGCCGTCGCCTCCGCCGTCGCGCTGATCTTCACCGAACTCGTCTCCTTCGGCCAGACCATCGCGCTGGCCCGGCTGCTCAGCCCGGCCGAGGTCGGCATGTTCGCGGCAGGGACGGTGCTGACCATGCTGCTGACCACCTTCGTCGAAGGCGGCCTGCGCTCGGCGCTGGTGCAGCGGGAAGGCCGGATCGCCGATGCCGCCGACACCGTCTTCCGCGCCTCGGTGCTCTACGGCATCGCCGTCACGGTGACCGCGCTCGCCGCCGCGCCGATCGTCGCAATGATCTTCCAGGACCGGACCATCGGCCTCATCGCCGCCGCGACCTCCGGCTTCCTACTGCTGTTCGCGCTCGTCAACGTCCCGGAAGCGTTGTTGCAGCGGGAATTCAGCGTGCGCCGCCGCATCGTCGTCGGCCCGCTCGTCTCGCTGAGTTTCTGCGTGGTCGCGGTGGCGTTGGCGGCCAACGGCTTCGGCGTGTGGAGCATGGTCGCGGGCAGCTACGCCTCCTACCTGGTCTGGGTGGTGTCGGTGTGGTGGCTGGCGCGCTGGCGGCCCGGCCGTGGGCGCGCGTCGTATCGGCTGTGGCGCGAGCTGGCGCGCTTCGGCTCCCCGGTGCTGGTGGGCATGATCGGTTCGCGGGTGCAGGCCACCGCCGAGGCGGCGGTGGTCGGCCGCGGACTCAGCCCGGCCGCGCTCGGGCACTACCGCTACGGTCAGCGCATCGCGCAGATTCCCGTGCGGTTCATTGTGGAAGTCGGTGCGTTCTCACTGTTTCCGGCGTTCTCGCGCATTGCCGAAGAGGGCGATGCCGACCGGCTGAAAGCCGCCTACCTGCGCGCGCTTCGACTCGTCACGGTGGGCGCGGCCGCGCTCACCGGACTGCTCGTCGCGATCGGCGAGCCCGCGGTGGTCATCGTCTTCGGTGAGCGTTGGCGCGCGGCCGGTGCGGTACTGGTGGCCATGGCCGGACTCGGCCTGGGCAAGGCGTGGATGAGCGTCAGCGAGGAAGCCATCAAGGGCGCGGGCCGCACCACCCTGCTGAACTGGCAGACCGCGATCGAACTCGCCCTGGGCATCGGACTGCTCTTGGCGTTCATCGAATTCTTCGGCTTGATCGGGGTCGGGCTGGCCACCTCCGCCACCGCGCTCATCGTGGCCGTGGTCGTCATGGGTTTGGCACGGTCGGTCACCGGCGTATCGGTGGGTGCGCTGCTGCGCGCCGTCCTGCCGCCACTACCGGCCGGTGCGCTGGCGTTGGCGGTGTGCTGGATGCTGGAGCACCGTGTGCTGCAAGCGGATACGCGATCAATACCGGTCGGTATCGGACTCTTGGTGATCGACGCGATGGCATTCGCCGCGATCTATCTCTCGGCGGTGGCGGTCATCGCCCCCGATCTCGTGCGCGGCTTCGCGCGGCTGGTCCCGCGACCGGGTCGCGGGCGGCGTAACGGCAGTTCCCCGGGCGCGATATCCGAGAACGTCGGGCCCCGACCTTCGAGGGAGACGAATTGAACAGCGCCGCAGGAGTTCACGTCAACCGGATTCGGCGTCGCGGCTGGCTGGTCCTGGTGTTCACCGTGGTCGCGCTGCTGCTCGCGGTGGTGTCGACGCGCGAGATGGGACCGACCTACACGAGTCGCGTGGCCATGACGGTCGGTTCGCCGAACCGCGCGCCCGATCAGGACGCGGTGCTGTCGGTGGGCTACGCGCAGTACTTCGAAGATCCCGCCTACCAGTCGAAACTCAAAGCGGCGGCCGGTATTCCGGCCGAGGTCACCCTCGCGGCCCGGACCGTCGCGTCCGGCCCGATCCTCTATATCGAGGCGACGGCGCCGACGCCCGAACTCGCCGCCGACGCCGCGCCCAAGGTCGGTGGCGCGTTCCGCGACGAGATCAATGCCCGGCTGCGCGCCGCGCAGGATGCCGCCATCGCGGCCGTGCGCAAACCCTTCGACGACATTCGCGCCGCCAATGGCGTGGTCAACGATGTGTCGCTGACCCAGATGCAGGATCAGATCAATCGGATCAATGCCGACACCTCCAACCGGCTCATCGATCTGCAGCTCGCCTCCGAGGTGGTGCGCAACGAGCCGATGCGGTGGCCGACCCTGCTGGCCTACGGCGTCGGCGGGTTCCTGCTCGGCTGCGTCGCGGCCGCGCTGGCAGGGGCGCTCACGCGGCGGCTGCGCACCGACGACGACCTCGAGGCCAAGCTGGGCCTGCCCGCCCTCGCCGTGGTGCCGGGCGCGCAGACCAAGGACGCCGCCGCGCGGGACAAGGCGCTCAAACAGGTGGTGACCGCCGTCGGACTGGCCGTGCCGGTGGAGCGCGGCACGGTGGCCGTCACCGCGCCCGGCGCGACCGACGGCGTCGAGACCGTGGCCCGCACGCTCGCCGAAGACCGTGCCCGACAGGGCGTTCGGACGATTCTGGTGCACGCCGATCTGCAACGACCGCACGGCACCGGCGTCGGTGAGCTGCTCGCGGGCCGCGCCGATATCGACTCGGTGCTGCTGCCCACCCGGGATCCGCGGTTGCGCGAGCTGTCGCCCGGCAGCACCGGCGAGGACCCGTTCACCGCCGTCAGCCGCGAGCGCTTCGCGCGACTGCTGACCATGCTGCACGACCGCGCGGATTTCGTGGTCGTTGTCGCGCCACCGGTGCTGGAGGCGGTGGAGACCCAAATCCTCACCGCCGCGGCGGAAGTGACGGTGCTGGTCTGCGATCGCGCCACCACGAGAATAGGGGAGGCCCGACGCGCGCTGCGCATGCTGCGCGCCGTCGACACCAACGTTCTGGGCGCGGTCCTCGTCGACACGGGCGGGGCCTCGTCGAGTACGGCCGCCGCCAGCGCGCCTGCGCCCTCGGTCACGGGCGATCCGGTGTTCACCGCCGTGCGCGGCAGCGAATAGTCGAGGGCGCCATGAACCGACAACGGGCCCTGTGGGTTTCGACGAGCATGGCCACGCGCGGCGGGGTGGCGACCTTCGTCCGGGATATGCGCGATACGCCGCTGTGGTCGGAGTGGAACATCCGCCACGTCGCCACGCACCGCGACGGCTCGATCGCAACGAAACTGCTGACGTACTGCGCGGCCCTGGTCGTGTACACCTATCAGCTGGTGGTGTACCGGCCCTCGATCGTGCACGTGCACCTGTCGTCCTACGGCAGCTTTCCGCGCAAGTACCTCCTGGAGCTGCTGGCCCGTGCCTTCGGCAAACCCGTTGTGCTGCATATGCACGGCTCCGATTTCAGCGTCTTCTACGCCGACGCGCCCCGCCCGCTGCGCGCCGCCATCCGCGATTCACTGCGCGGGGCGGCGGTGGTGGTCGCCCTCGGCGAGCATTGGGCGGCGGCCCTGCGCGAGATCACCCCGACCGCGCGAATCACGGTGGTGTCCAATTCGATTCGCCCCTCGGAGCCGGTCGACCAGCGTGCCGACGGACCCGTGCAGGTGCTGTTCCTCGGCGAGATCGGCGAACGCAAGGGCACCTTCACACTGCTCGAGGCCTGGCAGCGGATGATCGCGGCGCACGACGGCGGCACCGAGTACGCGCGGCTGACCCTCACCGGCCACGGTGAGGTGGACCGCGCCCGCAAGATGGTCGCGGATCTCGGTATCGGCCCCAGCGTCGAGGTCACCGGATGGCTTCCGCTGGCACGGATTCCGGAGATCGTCGGCCGCTCCCAGGTCCTGGTGATGCCGACGCATCGGGAGGGCCAGCCGATGGCGATTCTGGAGGCGATGGCGCGCGGCCTGTGCGTGGTGACCTGCCCGGTCGGCGGCATCCCCGACATGATCGACGAGACGTGCGGGGTCATGGTGCCGCCCGGTGCGGTCGAACCGCTCACGGCGGCGCTCGACACGGTGGTGCGCGAGGGCGAGCTGCGCGCCCGGCTCGGCGCCGCCGCCTTGGCGCGGGTACGCGCGCAATTCGATATCGAGGTGGCCTGGCGGCGCTTCGACAGCATCTATCGCGAGCTGCTCCGATGAGCGCGCGCCGTCCGATCCGGGTGCTCTACGTGGTGCCGGACCTCGGCGTCGGCGGGGCCGAACGGCATGTGACGACCCTGATGCCGAATCTGGACCGCGACCGCTTCGAGCCGTCGGTGCTGTGTCTGGGCGACGAGGGCGCGCTCTTCGGTGAGCTGGCGGCGGCGGACGTCCCGGCGCGGGCGCTGCATCGCACCAAACGCCAAGCGGTATCGGCGTTGCGCGAGCTGATCCGGGTCATGCGCGCGCAGCGCCCCGATGTGGTCATCACCCGCGGGTACAACGCCGAGGCGCTCGGGCGCATCGCGGCCTGGTGCGCCGGTGTGCCGAAATCCATTGTCTGGGTGCACAACTGCGGCGATGTCGAACCGCGCGGCCGGGTACGCGCGCTGGCCGACCGACTCCTGGACCGGCGGACCGCGGCCTACTTCGGTGTCGCGCGGGCCCAGATTCCCTATATGACGGAGGATCTCGGCTATCCGGCCGCCAAGATCACCATCATTCACAACGGTGTCGACCCCATGGCCTTCGCCACCGCCGACGATCGCGGCGCGACAACCGATCTCGGGCTCGGCGAGGGCGATCTGGTGGTCGGCCTGGTCGCCACCCTGCGTCCCGAGAAGGATCACGCCACCTTCCTGCGCGCCGCGCGGCTGGTCGCCGACGAACTGCCGACGGCCCGGTTCCTGGTAGTCGGCGACGGTCCGATGCGCGCCGAGATCGAGGCGCTGGTAACGGAATTGGGGCTCGCATCGCAGGTGGTGCTCGCGGGCTCGCGCCCCGACATTCCGGCGCTGCTGCGCGCCATGGATGTGGTCGTGCTGAGCTCCTACAGCGTCGAATGCTTCCCCATGGCGCTGCTCGAGGCCATGGCCGCGGGCAGACCCGCCGTCTGCACGGCGGTCGGCGGCGTCCCGGAGATGCTCGTCGAGGGCGAGACGGGCTACCTGGTGCCGCCGCGCGCCCCCGAACCGCTGGCGCGACGGCTCGTCGAGGTGCTGTCGGACCCGGCCGTCCGTCAGCGCATGGGTGCCGCCGCCCGGGCGCGCGTCGAAACGCACTTCAGCCTGAAGGCGAGTATCGCGGCCACCGAACGGGCCGTGGAGGAGGTCGTGAACCGGTGAGCCGACACATTCTGATCCTCGTGGAGAACCTCTCGGTGCCCTTCGACCGCAGGGTCTGGCAGGAGAGCCGCGCCCTGGTCGACGCTGGCTACCGGGTCACCGTCATCTGCCCCATGGGCGCCAAACAGGACCGCGAACCCGAAGCCGTCGTCGAAGGCGTTCGCATACTGCGCTATCCGCTGCGCGCGGCCACCGGCGGACCGGCCGGATACCTGCGCGAATACGGACTGGCGCTGTGGCACACCCTGCGCCTGGCACTGCGGGTGCGCCGCGGCGGGCCGATCCACGTGGTGCACGCCTGCAACCCGCCCGATCTGCTGTTCCTCATCGCGCTCGTCCTGCGGGTCGGCGGCACCCGATTCGTCTTCGACCATCACGATCTCGTCCCCGAGCTGTTCCACTCGCGCTTCCCGCGCGGCGGCACGGCGCTGTACCGCGTGGCGGTGCTGCTCGAGCGCTTGACCTTCCTGTGCGCGGACGAGGTCATCTCCACCAACGAGAGCTATCGCCGGGTCGCCATCGAACGCGGCGGCATGCGCCCCGAACGGGTCACCGTGGTGCGCAGCGCACCCGACCTGTCACGCTTCGTCCCCCGCGAGCCGGATCCGTCGCTCAAACGCGGAAAGCGCTATCTGGCAGCGTATCTGGGTGTGATGGGCCCGCAGGACGGCGTCGACTTCGCACTGCGCGCCCTCGCGCACCTGCGCGACGAACTCGGCCGCACCGATGTGCACACCATCTTCATGGGCGGCGGCGACGCCTACGACGACCTCGTCGCGCTCGCCCACGACCTCGGCCTCGACGACACGGTGGAGTTCACCGGCCGGGTGCCCGACGAATTCGTCCAGACCTGCCTGTCGACCGCCGATATCTGCCTGTCGCCGGATCCGCGCAATCCGCTCAACGACGTCTCCACCATGAACAAGGTCGTCGAGTACATGGCCATGTCCAAACCCCTGGTGTCCTTCGAACTCGTCGAGGCGCGGGTCTCGGCCGCCGAGGCCGCGGTGTACGTGCCCGACAACGACGAGCGGGCCTTCGCGGTCGCCATGGCCGAACTGCTCGACGATCCGGTGCGGCGCAAGCGCATGGGAGAGTTCGGCCGCGAGCGCGTCGAACGCGAATTGTCCTGGGACACTTCGCGAAAGAACCTGCTCGGCTGCTACGACCGGGTGTTCACGAGACTGTTTCCGACTTCCGTGCTCTGAGCGCCGCGCGATGCGCCCGGCCCGCCTCGAGCGGGTCGACGGGTGTGCGCGCCGTCGCGCGATCGGCCGCGCCGACCGCCGCGCCCGCGAGCGCGAACACCAAGGTGCTCGGATAGTCGAACAGGCGCAGATCCACGAAAACGCCCGCCAGCACCAAGGAGATGAACGCCGTCCCCGCGATGAAGGCCAGCGGGCGACCCATGATCCCCTCGGCCGGGAGCCGAACGAACGCCAGCACCAGACGGCGCGCGATGAGCACCAGCACGGCCAACCACAGCACCAGCCCGATGATCCCCAGTTCGGCGAGAATGCCGAGTTCGGTTTCGTGTGCCGGGATGCCGAGACCGCGCGACCACGGCGTATCCGGGGACCACTGCTGGTGGCGGTAGGTGTTGATGGAGACGAAACGGCCCAAACCCCAACCGCTCCAAGGCTTCTCCAGAAACGCCCAGATGGCGGTGGCATTGGCGTTGAGACGGTCGTACACCTCGTTGGTCGAGGCGACGCCACCGGCGCTCCGATCGGCGCTGGTGAACGCCGACCAGTTCATGGCGATCATCGACACCATGCCGATGGCGGTGACGACGAATCCGGTGCGATAGCCCTTGCCCAGCACGATGCCGAGCAGCACCACCACCGCGAAATCCAGCCAGATCGACCGAGTGTAGGTGAGAAAGACGCCGTACGCGCAGGCCGCCGCCACCACACTCAACACGATCTGCTGCCAGCGCGGGCGACGCTCGGTGCCGAGCAGGACGAGGGCGAGAACATAGCCGACGATCAGGATGAGGCCGTTGACCTCCGGCTGATTCGGCAACCCCACCGCGCGCTCGGCCCACGCCGGTGCCAGCACAATGTATTTCGGCCAGACCAGCGCGTGCGGACCGTGGAACTGGAGAATGCTCACCCACGCCGAATAGGCGCTGCACGCCAGCAGCGTGAGAATGAGGAACCGCAGCGCGGACCGGGTGCCGAAGATCATGCGGGAGATCAGGTAGGTGGCGAACGGAATACCGGTGCCGATGATCAGGTAGCGCCACAGGTCCAGCTGCTCACCGGTGAGGGGATACAGAATCGGCTGGTATTCGTGCGGTTGCAGAATCGAATTCAGATTCCACAGCAGATACAGCGCCATGGCGCATTCGATCGGCCCCAGTGACACCCGACGGTCCGGGCGGCCCCGCACCCAGACCAGCGTGGCGATGATGAGCCCGCCGAAAGCCAGTACGAACGGATCGGTGGTGGGCAGGATCTTCGGAATCGCCGGACGCAGGAAGGTCGCCACCAACAGAAAGACGAAGGCCCACCGAGGATCTCGCAGACCGATCACGACCAACACCGCCGCGATACCGCCCGCCGCCGCCACCGTGCCGACGCCGCCGGGCGCCTTGTCCGACACCGCGAGCACCGCGGCCAGTCCGAACGCCAAGGCCGCGGCGACGGCCAGGAGATATCCGAGGCGGCTCACCGCCGGGGTGCGAACCGTCATGGGGCAGACCGGGTTCCAGCGAACGGCAGGCCCGCGAGCACGCCGCGGCGCGGCGCGGAATCGACCAGGACCGCCCCCAGTACCTCCGCGCCGACCTGGTTGACCGCCCGCACCGCCTCCTCGACGTCGCCGACCCGCGTCTGCCCGCTCTCGAGGACCAGTACGGTCGAATCCGCCACATCCGCCACGATCTGCGATTCGGGCGCGGTGCTCAGCGGCGGCACCAGGACGACCACCAGTTCGGCGAGCTCACCCACGGACTGGATCAGAGCCCGGACGCGATCGCGGTCGAAGAGCGGATACGGATCGGGATCGGCGCGGCCGGAAGCTATTTCGGCGAAGTCGAACGCGCCGGTGCCGTGCAGGAGATCGCGGACGTCGGCGACCGAGCCGCGCAGGTACTCGGCGACACCCGGCGTGGAGACCGATGTCGGGCCGCCGCGCAGATCGGCATCGACGAATACCGTGCGGGTGCCCTGCGCCGCGCGGTGCTCGGCGATCGACCGGGCCAACAACGCGCCGTCCGCGCCCGCCGAGATCGGCGCCACCACAATCGAAGTCGGCGATCCGGTACTCGATTTGGCGACGAGATTGGCGATATGGCGCAGCGCCACCTCGCGGCGCGCGTCCCGGGCGAGGCCGCCGCCCGCCGGGACGACATCCAGCGGCCGGACCCCGGTCTTCTCCACCACGTCGTAGTCGGTGTACAGCCGCCGGGTCGCCGCACCGGCCAGCAGCGCCGCCACACAGCCGAGCAGCAGCCCACCCACCAGACCCGTCGCCAGGGTGCGCGTCGTGCCCGTGCCCTGCGCGATCGCGCCCGCGCCGGACTGCAGAATGGTGAGCCGATTGGAGCTGTCGGCATTGAGATGGTCGATCTGCTGTTGCAGCTGCACCTGGGCGCTGTAGGCGTTCGGGTCGTTGGCCCGCAGCCGGTCACCCCACACCCGCATCATGGCCGCCGTCATATCCGCGGTGGTCTGGTCGCGGCTGGCGTCGAGGCGGTCGTTGACATCGTCCACATAAGCCTGGGCGACCTTCGGGGCCGCGGCCTTCGCCGCCTCGGGGGTGGCCGCGACGACCTGGACGTAGAACAGCGGACTGCCGGTCACGAATTCGGCCGAGAATGCGTAGATATCGGTCGGGAATCCCGGCCGCTGCTTCAGATTCGACTGGTACGTCGGATCATTCAGGTAATAGGTATAGCCCTGCGCCAGAATCGCGTCCTGGGTCGGCGGGCGGGTCGATCCGGCGGAGACCAGGACGCGGCTGGTGTAGGTGGTGGTTCTGCCCTGGGTGCTGAGGTACGCGCCGAGCACGGTGACCAGAGCGATCGCCACCACGAGGAATCGGCGTCGCCAGATCCGGTCCACCAGGACTTGCGGTGTATTCGTCAACGGACCTCCGTCACTGTCTCGGCGTCATCGGTGGTCGATCTCCACCACGACCCGGGTCGGATCGCTGAGCCCGGTCACCCGAAACCCGCGCTGGGGGGTCCGCAGCCCGATGAACACCTGGGTCACGCCGCGTACCTCGCCCGCGAAACGCACCTCACCGACGGACATCGTCGCCGGGTCGGTGAGTGTTTCCGGGCCCGAATACCGTGGCGCGGCCGAGCCGAACGGGTTGGCGGCCTCGCGCACCAGCACCTCGATCACCGATTCGCCCGCTATCGGCAGAATGGCCTGCGTGGTGTTCTGCACCGCCTGGCGCACGTAGTGCACCGCCCAGCCCGGAACGGCATCGCCGGTGAAGCCCAAGGTGACCTTGTCGGTCGAATCGCCACGCGTGAGAGCGATATTCGTGAGTACGACACCGACCGCGTCCGGATCGGGGGTGCGGTTCTGGGCCGCCATGCGGTCGATCTGCTCCATGGAGGTCGGCGGCGGGGTCGGCGGCGGGGGCTCCGCCTCGTCGCAGGCCGACGCCAGGCCGACGCCGAGCAGCGAAACGACCGCCAGCACAGTGGTTTTCGCGGTGCGAGTCAGCACGGCGACCCCTTCCCGTCCGATGCGGGGTGCGTGGACTCCACCACCGCGGCCTTCAATTTCCCGCTCGGCGGGCGTGGCAGGCGCTCGACCACCCGCAGCGCCAACTCCTGCCCCGGGCCGAACAGGCGGGCGACATTGCGGCGCGCGTGCGCGTGGGTCCGCGCCGCCGAGAAACCGGTGCCGGGCACCACCCGCAATTCGAAGACCCCCGGCCGCAACTGCGCGACCTGGGCCTCGCGCAGCCCGCTCAGATCGTCGACGATGCTGGACGGCAAGGGGAGTGGACGGCCATCGGCGGCGGTGAACGTATCCTCCACCCGGCCGTCCACCACACCCAGCAGCGGGAAGGCCCGACCGCACGGGCACGGGCCCGGCGCGGCCGGGAGCACCTCGTCGCCGGTGCGATAGCGCAGCAACGGGAATCCGCAGTTCTGCAAGGAGGTTCCGACAATCTCCCAGCGCTCGGTGGAGCCCTCGACGGGCAGCAGCTCCACAATGCCGTAGGCGGGGAAGACGTGATAGCCACCGGCCTCGCACGTTCCCGCCATGGCCACCCGCTCGGTCTGCCCGTAGTGATCGACCACGGGCGCGTCGAACACCTCCTGCATGAGCGTGCGCTGCCCCGGCGCGATCATCTCCGAGGACGTGATGACCGCGCGCACCGGAATCCGCAGCCCGCGATCACGCAGCAGCGCGGCGAGCAGCGCGATACTCGACGGCCACCCCTCGATGGCGGCGGGCCGGAACCGGCGGATCTCCGCGACGATCACATCGACCCGATCCGGCGTCAGGTAGTAGCTGGAGACCAGCAGTTGCCGCGCCCCGGGCACCGCGATGGTGGGCCGACCCCGCTGCCCGGTGGCGAAATCACTGCCGCGCAACACGACTCGGCGAGAATCCGCGGAGACCCCGAACCAGCTCCACTGCCGCTCCAGCACCGCCAGCTCGAAGACCGAGGAGGTGATGGTCCGATAGCAGGTGATGGGCGATCCGGTGGTACCGCTGGAGTGCACCGACCACATGAGCCAGCGTGGCAGCGTCCGGAAATCGTCGGGGCGCTCGGCGAGCTCGTGGCGGGAGATGAGCGGTAGCCGCCCCAGGTCCTCGACCGTGCGAATCGACCGCGGGTCGATACCGGAGGTGCGAAAATACTCGCGGTAGAACGGCGATCTGGCCGCCGCGACCCGAACGAGGTGACGTAGACGACGCTCCTGAAACTCCCGAATCCGTCCCGCGTCGGCCCGATCCAACCGTTCGAGCTGACGGCGCAACGAAATCCGCCGCGGATGCGCGCGCCGAAGCCGATATTTCAGACTCAGGCCCGCACTCGGCAGTGACATCTGACTCAAGACCCCCAGCCGCCACCCCGCGCGTGTATCCGGCATCGACATCAGGTCCCCCGACCGCGACGGACACGGGAACCGTCGCGAGTTGCACGGCACGATGATAACGCGAACGAATCGCGGAACACATTGGTATAAAGCTATTTAACGGTTTCTACGATCCCTCTGGGGGTGCGGCGTGGACGTTCGGAACCAGCGCGGGGGCCGGGAACTGGCGGTGAGTGTCTTCGGGCTCGGATATGTCGGGTGCGTGTCGGCGGCGTGTCTGGCGGCGCGGGGCAATCCGGTGGTCGGGGTGGATGTGAATCCGCAGAAGACCGCGTTCATTCGGCGCGGGCAGACACCCGTGGTGGAGGAGCGGATCGGGGAGCTCATCGCCGAGGTGGTGGCGGCCGGGCGGCTGACGGTCGCCGACGAGGTGGCGAAAGCCGTTCTGGCCACGGATATCTCGATGGTGTGCGTGGGCACCCCGTCGGCTCCCGGCGGTGGGCTGTCGACGGCGTACCTCGAGCGGGTGAGCGAGCAGATCGGCGCGGCGCTGGCCGTCAAGGAGGGCTGGCATGTGGTGGCCTACCGGAGCACCATGGTGCCGGGGACGTGCGGCAGCCGACTGATTCCCATTCTGGAGCGGACCTCCGGGAAAACCGCCGGGGTGGATTTCGGGGTATGTGTGAATCCGGAATTCCTGCGCGAGGGCAGTAGTGTGCGGGATTTCGAGAATCCGCCGAAAACGGTTGTCGGCGAATCCGACGAACGGTCCGGCGCGGCGCTCATGAGCCTCTACGACGGACTTCCGGGGCCGCGCTTCCAGGTGCCCATCGCGGTGGCCGAGATGACGAAATACGTGGACAACAGTTTTCACGCGCTCAAAGTGACCTTCGGTAACGAAATCGGCGCGCTCTGTTCCGAACTCGGCCTCGATTCCCATGCCGTCATGGATATCTTCCTCGCCGACACCAAACTGAATATCAGTCCGGCGTATCTGCGCCCCGGTTTCGCCTTCGGCGGCTCGTGTCTGCCCAAGGATGTGCGCGCGCTCAATCACACCGCGCGCCAACACGATCTGGAGCTGCCGGTGCTGCAGAACGTGCTGACCTCCAATGAGGCGCAGCTGCGGCGCGCGGTCGATCTCGTCATCGCGCTCGGTCGCCGCCGGGTCGGCATCTTCGGGCTGTCGTTCAAATCCGGCACCGACGATCTGCGCGAAAGCCCCATGGTGGAGTTCGCCGAGCGGCTCATCGGCAAGGGCTACGACGTGCGCGTCTACGACGCCAATGTGGCGCTGTCTCGGCTGATGGGAGCGAACCGGGCCTTCATCGAGGAGCGGCTGCCGCATATCGGCGAACTGCTCACCGACGATATCGAAACGGTGGTGGCACACGGGGAGATCTACATAGCGGGCACCGCCGAACCCGAGGTGGTGGCGGCCATCGACGGCCTCGGACCGGACCGGACGGTCATCGACCTGGTCCGGCTGCCCGGAGCCGCCCAACGTCGGCTGCGGCCCGGATACATCGGCATCGGTTGGTAGCGGCAAAGGGGTAGGTATGGGGGCACCGGTTCCCGCGTTCAGCTTTCTCACCACGGCCTACAAGACCGAGGACTATCTGCGCGACACCATCGATTCGGTGGTGGCGCAGACGATTCCGGACTGGGAACTGATTGTCGTGGACAATGGCATGTCCGACGAGATCGCCGATATCGTGCACGGCTACGCGGCCGAGGACGAGCGGATTCGATTGGTGCGCCAGGAGAACAAGGGCTACGACGGCGGCGTCATGGCCGCCTCGGCGCATTCGACGGGCCGGTACATCGTGGTGCTCGACAGCGACGACCAGGTGATGCCGACCTTCTGCGAGGAGATTCGGCGCGTCTTCGACGCCGATCCGGGAATCGACGCGGTGGGCTGCGACGCGTTCCGATTCGACGACTCCGGGGCCGACCTCCCCGTCGGCTACTACCGGTCCACCAATGTGAAACAGCGGCCGAATCCGGCCAAGCGCCTCACCCTGACGGATCTGCTGAGTGGGCTGATGCCCTACTACACCGCGGCGGTGCGCCGGGAGGTGTGGGAGGCGGTCGGCGGCTACGACCGCGGCGGGGAGGAACTGCACGAATCGGTCGCCATCTGGATTCGCATGGTGGGCAGTTACGACATTCGGGTGCTGCCACAGCGATTGGCGCGGTTCCGACTGCGCAGCGATTCCCTGACCCGGGACCCGGCCAAGGTCGAGGCGTTCATGGCCGAATTGGAGCGGTCGTTCGCGTGGGCCGCCCCCAGCGATCCGGAGGCCAAGGCCGCGCTCGGCCACACGCTGCGAACCTTCCGGTACTGGGTGGCGTTGCGGCGCGCGCAGCAGGCGCTGCTCGCCGGTGACGACCCGGGCGCGCGCCGCGCGGCGCGGGACGCGTGGTCGCAGCGCCGCACCGCGCGCGCCGCCGCCGTCCTCGCGGGCGTGCACACCGTTCCGGCTGCGCTGCGCCGGGTCCATCCGCTCAAACAGCGGGTGTCCGAGCGGCTCGCGCACGCGGCGGGCAGGGTCGTCACCGCCGTGAAACGGTGAGCGACGGCGGCCCGGTCGAACCAGCGGGCGGGCTGCTGCGGGTCCTGCGGCGCGGGGTCGTCATCTCGGCGGCCGGGGTGGCGTCGGTGCAGGTCATCGGCTTGGTGCAGACCCTGGTCCTGGCACATCTGCTCTCGCCCAGCGAATTCGGGGTCTTCGCGGCCGGGACGGTACTGACCACCTTCGTGGTGGTGTTCTCCCACAGCTCCCTGAGTCACGCGCTGATTCAGCGCCGCGAGGACGTGGTCGACGCGGCGGAGACGGTGTTCTGGGCGACCCTGGTATCCGGGGTTCTGCTCGCGGGCCTGCTGGTGGCGACCGCGCCGGTGCTGGCGGCGGTATTCGACAACGACCAGGTGGGCCTGGTGGCGGCGGTGTCGGCGGGCACGGTGGTACTCACCTCGCTGCTGGCGGTACCGGATGCCATGATGCAGCGGGCCTTTCAGTTCAAGCGCCGCATCGTGGTCGACCCGGCCAATGCCGCCACCTTCGCGACGGTGGCTATTGTGCTGGCCGCCAACGGATTCGGGGTGTGGTCCCTCGTCGCGGGCTATTACGCGTCCGTCGCGGCGGCGGTGGTGGCGGCTTGGTGGCTGTCGGGCTGGCGGCCACTGCGGGGGCGGTTTCGCCTGCGGTTGTGGCGCGAGCTCGCCGGATTCGCCTTCCCGCTGCTGATCGAGAGTTCGGTGGAGCGCGCGGTCGAGGCGGCGGAGGTCTTCCTCGTCGGCCATCGTTTGCAGACCTCGGCGCTGGGCAATTACCGCAATGGCCGTCGATTGGCCTTCCTTCCGGTGATGGCGATCATCCAAATCTGTTCCTACGTCCTGTTTCCCGCCTTCGCGCAGATCGCGGGGGAGCCGGAGCGGTTCGCGCGCGGTTTCCGGACCGCCCTGACCTGGGTGTGGCTGGCGGTGGTGCCGGTCTCGGCGCTGCTGGCCGTGCTCGGTGAGCCGGTGGTGGTGTTGCTGCTCGGCCGGGAATGGCGCGGGGCCGGTGTGCTGGTCGAGGCCATGGCCGGGGTGGGGATCGGATTCGCGCTCATGTCGGTGTGCGCCGAGGCGCTGAAGGGGGCCGGACGGCCGCACCTGATCAACTGGATGACCGGGGTGGGCGCGCTGACCGCGATACCGCTCGTGCTGATCCTCTTGCCGCACGGGCTGTTCGGCGTCGGCATCGCGCTCTCCGTCTCGGCCGTACTCACCGGCTGCACCGGTCTGCTGCTCGCGCGGCGCATCGTCGCGCTGACCGCGGGTGAGCTGCTGCGCTGCCTCGCGCCGCCGGTGGTCGCGGGGGTCGGCGCGGCCGTCGTGGCGGGCCTGCTGGAGTACGGGCTGCTGCACGCCGGTGAGCGGGCGGTGGCGACGGGACTAGGGTTGGTGACGGTGGAGGTGCTGTGTTTTGTCGGCGTGTTCTTCGTTGTGCTCCAGGTGATTTCCCCGGCGACAACAGCGCCGCTGTGGTCGGCGGTGCGCCGCCGGTGAGACGGCGGCGGCGCGTGCTCGCGGTGGTGTTCGCGGTCGTCGTGATCGTGGCGCTCACCGGTGCCGGGGTGCCGGTCTACGTGCGGCCGCAGGTCGATCCGCTGCGCCACGCCGACGCCATTCTCGTCCTCGGCGGGCAGGGCGTGGACCGCTACGGCTACGGGCTGGAGCTGGCCCGGCGCGGCTACGCCTCGACCGTGCTGTTCTCGAATCCGTATGGGGCGCAGACGGATATCGACGAGATTCGGGAACCGTGCCGGACCCCACAGCGCGGCTTCACCCTCGAATGCTTCGCCCCGGACCCGCCCACGACGGTGGGGGAGGGGCGCGCTCTACGTCGGATCGCCGAGCAAAGGGGTTGGCGCACCGTCATCGTGGTGACCATGCGCCCGCATCTGTCGCGGGCGCGGTTCATCCTGGAGCGGTGCTTCGGCGGTGACCTCGTGATGGAGCCGAGCCGACAGCAATTCCCGCCCTGGTACTGGGCGTGGTCCTACCTGTACCAAAGCGCTGGCTATGTGCGGGCTTTCATGGATCCGGGGTGCTGAACCGCACCGCGCCGTCGAACCTGGTGTCGATGAGCAGACCACGCGGTGTCGCGCCGTCGCGCCACCGCACGCGGATCTCCGGTCCCGCCCGCGTAACCCCCACCGCGTGGACCGGCTCTCCGTCGCCCGGGCACAGCACCGTCGCGATGACGAAAGGCGCTGTGCCGCAACAGCGTGCGCCGATCAGCCAGGACGGCTCCCGGCTCTCCAGGCGCTCCGACCACCAGCCCAGGTCGCTGTCGGTATCGCCACGCACCTGATTCGGCGCGCATACCACCGTCGCCGCGGAGCACACCGACAGCACCCGCTCACCCTCGCGGCTCACCACGTGGCCGCCCTCGACCGGCCGCACATCGAGGATGGGCGGTAGCGGCCACGACACCTGCGCGGCGTGAAAACCCGTGCCGGACAGCGCATCCACGATCACGATCTCGTGCGCGTCCGGCGGCGCGACCAGCCAGCGTCGGTGCGTGACCGGGTCCGCCAAGCGGTGGTAGCCGTCGTGTTCGGCATCCACCACCCCGCGCGCGAGGTCGACCGCGCGGACGCGGACCACGGCGTGGGCGCTCCACAGGAACGGGCCGCCCACCACCGACTGCGCCATGTCGTCCACGGTGACGGTCGCGTGCGCACGCGTACTCCGGTGTGCCGCACGCCAATCCGGATGTCCGTAGTAGCTGGCGGTGCCGGGATCGCCGATCAGGTCGGCACCGTCGACGGCGAGCGTGACCGCCAGCGCGTCGGCGTGGCCGTGCGCGGCGATGGACAGATAGCCCAGTGGCCCGACGTCCATGGTCACCCGGCGACCGCCGCAGCGCAGCACCACCAACCCGCCGTCGGGCGCGTACCCGCTGCCCGGCGCGTCCGGCGACGCGACACAGGCCGAACCCAGCGCCGCGCGCAGCCACCGCGAGGCCATGGTGTCGACACCCGCGCGTGCCGCCGACGGCTCGGCCGTCACCGCCGCGGCGATACCCAGATGCTCACGCGGCGTACGGATCTCCTCCGGACCCAAACGCAGCGCGAATCCGCCGTCGTCGTCGCCGTAGCGCGGCGGCGGATCATTGTCACCGACCAACAGCGCGAGATACCGCGCGCTTCGGGAGACCACCGCGCCGAGCCGTTCCGGCGGGTCGCCGCGCACGGCCATCAAGGTGTAGACGAGGGCCAGCAACTCCACGGTGAAGAGCTGATACGCGATGGCCTGCTCGGCTCCGGCGCCGTCGGGCAGGATCTGGCGGTCCGCGTGTTCGACGAGCCCCGCCAGCGCGTCGCGCTCCCAGCGGCGCGCGGACGGCAACTCCGGCAACAGGATCGACACCACCGCCAGTCCGCTCAATTCACCGATCAGGTGGTTGTTCGCCGAACTGAACAAGGACCGGTCGGCCCAACAGCGCCGCGCGCTCTCACCCAGCAGGGTGACGATCCGCGCGTACCGCTCGGCGGTCAATCCTGGCGCGTCGCGCAAACCTTGCAGCGCCACCGCGACCGAGATGGCCCGTATCCCGCATTCGAAAGCGCCCCGCCACGCGATCCCCGCACCCGGCGGCTGTTGCTCTATCCAACTGTCGAGATGGTCGAAGGCGGTGTCGGCGAACCGATTGTCGCCGGTGAACAGCCACGCCTGCGCCAGCCACGGCAGATGCTGGAGGCGGTTGAGCTCCCAGATCCATTTGGGGTCACTGGTCGCGGTGCGGTGGTCGATGCGGTCGGAATTCGCGCTGGGCCACCGCGTTCCGGTCAGCGGATCGTGATTCCAGTCCACGGTCGTTCCGATGCCGACCGGCGGATACCCGAAATACCGCACCTCCCCGGCCAGTACCCGCTCGGCGGCGGCCACCACCTCGGCCACCTCCCGCGGATGCGCGGCGGCCAGCAACTCCGCGCGCTTGCGATCCAGCAGGACCGGCCGGTCGGCACCTTCGCGGAAATCCTGGACCAGCGCCTCCCAATCGGGTTCCTGGCGACCGAACAGCCCCGCGCGCACCGACTCCCACGTCGTGCGCCGCGGTAGCAGGCGCTGTCGCAGCCGCCCGGAACGCCACAGCATCTCCTGCCCGCTCATCGCTCGCAGCCGGTGCAGATACCAGACCAGGTGGCTCAAGGCCGCCCCTCCCGCCAGGGCGTTGTCAGCGCGCCCGGGTCCAACGTCGACGCAGCGCAACGATACCGGCAGATTCCGTTGAAAACCGCTGAACAGTAGGGGATTATCAGGCCGTGATCGACTCCAGGGCGAGTCTGCGGCGCTACCTCGCCGAGGACCTCGCGGCGCATGGTCTGACCCGGTGGCGCACCCGCTACCGGCTCACCCGGCGGAATGTGTATTTCCAGCGGTTGCTGCGCAAATCGGAGTACTGGGCGAATGTGCGGACCGATCCGGTCGGGCGCGCGGTCTTCGTCTGGTACGCCGTGCGCACCAAACTGCTGGGGGAGCGGCTCGGATACACGGTGCCGCGCAATGTGTTCGGGCCGGGGCTCTCGATCGCCCACACCGGTCTGCTCTGTGTGAACAGTGGGGCGCGGGTGGGTGCGCGCTGCCGGATTCACCAGGGCGTATCCCTCGGCAATGGAGCGGACGGTCGGTACCCCGTCATTGGCGACGATGTGTTCATCGGACCCAATGCCGTGGTGCTCGGCGTCGCCATCGGCGATCGTGTGGAGGTTCGCGCGGGAGCCGTGGTGATTCGCGATGTGCCCGAGGGTGCCCATGTCGCGGGCGTGCCCGCGAAGGTCATTGACAAACGGGACGAACAGCGCATTTCGGGCACGCAATCGACGTAATACGGCCCGCCGGGACATCAATCCGCCGTTGCCCCAGCGATTTTCGGCGGCTGACACCCCCTACGTGCCGCGATACGCTGGCAGTCGTGGCCCGTGCAGGGGGTTCTGTGGTGGCGTGCGACAGCGAAGTGGAGACATTGTGTGCGGAATAGCTGGCGTGCGCCGCTTCGACGGCGCTCCGGTCAGCGGGGAGCTGCTCGCGGAGATGGGGCGGCGTCTGCGGCATCGGGGTCCGGACGACCATGGGGTGTGGTGCGACGGACCGGTCGGCTTCGCGCACAGTCGATTGTCGATCATCGATCTGGCGGGCTCGGCGCAGCCCATGGCGGGTGCGGGGGGAACGACGCACATCAGTTTCAACGGCGAGATCCTGAACTACCGGGAATTGCGCGACCGGCTCACCTATCCGTTCCGCACCCGCGGGGACACCGAGGTGCTGCTCGCCGTCTACGACAAGTACGGTCCCGCGGGGGTGAGCGAGCTGCGCGGGCAGTTCGCCTACGCCATCCACGATTCCGGCACCGCGCAGACCCACCTGTTCCGCGACCGCCTCGGCATTCTGCCGCTGTACTACTACGCCACCGACGAGATCTTCGCCTTCGCCTCGGAGATCAAGGCGTTGTTCCCGGTGATGGACGAGGTCCGCGTCGACACCGCCAGCCTGCACGACTTCCTGGCGCACCGGTCGGTGCCCGCGCCCTTCACCTTCATCGACGGCGTGCGCAAAGTGCCGCAGGGCCACCATCTCACCGTCGGCGCGGACGGCGGCGTGCGGGTGGAATCGTATTGGGCCCTGCCCCCGGTCGCGGATCTGGAGGTCACCCCGCGCCGCGCCGTCGACCTGCTCGACGACGCGCTGCAATCCTCGATCCGGGACGCCTTGGTCGCGGACGTGCCGGTCGGTGCGTACCTATCCGGCGGGGTGGACAGCAGTCTGATCTGCGCACTGGTCGCCAAACAGCGTGGCGGCGAAGGGCTGCACACCTTTTCGGCCGGATTCGGCGACGACCGCGTCGACGAGACCACCTGGGCGCGCATGGCGGCGCGCATCGTCGGCAGTGAACACCACGAAACGGTCATCACCGCCACCGACTTCCAGGACGACTGGGCACGCTTGAGCTGGCATCGGGACTCGCCGCTCTCCGAACCCGCGGATGTGGCGGTGTACCGGCTCGCCCAGCTCGCGCGCTCGCATGTGAAGGTCGTGCTCTCCGGGGAGGGCAGTGACGAACTGTTCGCCGGATACCCGAAATACCGGTTCGCCCGCACCACCCGCGCGGTCGGACTGCCGCGCGGTCCGCTGCGACTGCTGGAGGGACGGCTGCCCGCCACCCAGGCCCGGCTCACCGTCGCTTTGCGCGCCATGTCCGAACCCACCTACGCCGAACGTATGCGCGGCTGGTTCGCGCCCTTCACCGCGCTGGAGCGTGACCGGCTGCTGGGCGGGCCGCCGACCCGCACGGTGCTCGCCCCGTACCTCGACGGGCGGGGAGATGCCTTGCGCCGCATGCTCTATGCCGATGTGCACACCTGGCTCGCCGACAATCTCCTCGAGCGCGGCGATCGCATGTCCATGGCGGCCTCGCTGGAGCTGCGCCCGCCCTTCCTCGACCACCGGGTCGCCGAACTCGCCTTCCGGCTGCCCAGTGCCGTGAAGGTGCGCGGCGGCACCACCAAGTGGATCGTGAAAGAACTTGCCCGCCACTACCTTCCGACGGAATTGGTGGACCGGCCCAAGGTCGGCTTCAAGGTCCCGCTGGACGCCTGGTTTCGGGGTCATCTGCGCGAAATGGCCTTCGATCTGCTGGACGGTCCGTCGTCGTTCGTCGGCTCGACCTTCGACCGCGTCGCGGTGCGCCGCCTGCTCTCCGATCACCTCTCCGGTGACCGTGACGAACAACCGCGCATCTGGACCCTGCTCTCGCTGGAGATCTGGCATCGCGAACTGCAGCGCCGAATCGGTTCCACCGCAACCTAATACGCGCCGTCGCTGCGGGCTACCGCCGAGATGGTCTTCTTGATGATCAGCAGATCCTGCACCATCGACCAGTTCTCGACATAGGACAGGTCCAGGCGCACCGATTCCTCCCAGGACAGATCGGAGCGGCCCGACACCTGCCACAGGCCGGTCACGCCGGGCCGAACCAGTAAGCGCCGCCGGACTTTTCGGTCGTAGCGGTCGACCTCGACGCGTAGCGGCGGGCGCGGGCCGACCACGCTCATATCGCCGGTGAGCACATTGAGGAACTGCGGGAGCTCGTCGAGGCTGTACTTGCGCAGGATGCGGCCGATCGGGGTGACGCGCGGATCGTCGCGCAGCTTGAACAGTGGTCCGGCCCCGTCGTTCTCGGGCAGCAGCGCGTCGAGTTCCTTGTCGGCGTCGACGTACATACTGCGGAACTTGATCATGTCGAACGGTCTGCCGTTCAACCCGATGCGTTCGGAACGGTAGAAGACCGGTCCGCGGCTGGTCAGCTTGATGGCCAGGGCCGTGGCGATCATGAGCGGGCAGACCGCGAGCAGGGCGGCCGCGGCGAAGAAGAAGTCGAAGGCGGCGTGGCCGAGGGAGTTCGCGCGGTCGTACTGGGGCTTCTCCAGGTGCAGCAGCGGCAGATTGGCGACCGGCCGGATGGAGATGCGCTGATCGGCCACATCGACGAAGCCGGGCGTCACGACCAGTTCGACACCGAGCGGCGCGAGTTTCCACAGCAGGTCGTTGATGCCCTTGGCGCCGAGATGTTCGGTGGCGGCGATGGCGACGGTATCCGCGCCGGTGGCTCGGACCGCGTCGAGGACCGAGGATTCCTCGACCACGGGCGGGAGATCGGTGGCGGCGATATCGAATTCGGTCTCGTCGCTCGCGCCGTACGGGGTGTACACGCCCACGACGTGGTAGCCGACGGCGGGGTCGCGGGCGAAGCAGCGCATGATCTCGCCCGCCGAATCCCGCCGTCCCACCACGAGGACCGAGGTGAGGTACCGGCCGGATCGGCGTTGCCGCGCGGCGAATTTGCGCCAGAACAGGCGATTGAGAACCAAGCCCGCCAAGCCCACCGGGAAGGCGATGGCGAGATAGCCGCGGGCGAAGTCGATGCGCAGCAGCAGCGAGACGATGGCGATCACGCCGAACAGCCGCATGGTCGCCGCGATGAGCCGCCGGTATTCCTCTGGGCCGGTGCCGATGACGGATGCCGACCAGGCCTTGCTCACGGCGAGGAAGCCGATCCAGGTGAGCGCCAACACGATCGAGATGACCGAGTAGCCGATGCGCGCGTCACCCGCCCAGTCCAAGGGCGCGTTGGTGTCCACCCCGCCGAAGCGAATGAGCTGGGCCAATGCCACCGCGCCGCCCACCACGAGCGCGTCGGTGAGGCGGAGGCGGCGGCCGTACTCGGCCTGCCAGAGGCCCTTGCCGGAGCGTTGGCCGCGCGCGTGGCCGGGCGTGAGGTCGAGCGTCTGTTCCCCGTCGAGCTGGAAGGCCATCGGTGTAGCTCCATCATGCGCAGCCATTAGCCTCGTGGCCGTCCCCCCACCGGACGCCAGAGCTGAATACTACTGGTTTCGGTGTGCGGGCGGCGTTCATTACGCATAGACCGAAAGGTTTGGTACGCAGGGGGTTTCGAGGATTCGTCAGGAGTCGGCGGTATGTCTGATTCGGGTGGGCGGCGGGCCGTCGCGCGGGGCTCCGAGGAGTCAAATGAACGGTATTTACTAAAAGGTGTTCACAAAACCGCGTGTGGTGTGGTTCACTCCAGTAGAACGTGTTCCAAAGGAGGTACCGTGTCCGCGCCGTCCATCCCCGCAGGCTTCGATTTCACCGATCCGGATCTGCTGTCCCACCGACTGCCCGTCGAGGAATTCGCCGAACTTCGCCGCACCTCGCCCGTCCACTGGGTGCCCCAGAAGGACAGCGGTTTCGCCGATGAGGGCTACTGGGCCGTCACCCAGCTCGAAGACATCAAGGAGATCTCCAAGACTCCGGAGGTGTTCTCCTCCGAGCAGAACACGGCCGTCATCCGCTTCTACGGCGACATTCTGCGCGAGGAGATCGAGGTCCAGCGCTTTCTGCTGCTGAACCAGGATCCGCCGCGGCACACCAAGCTGCGCCGCATCATCTCCAAGGGCTTCACCCCGCGCGCCATCGAGAGCCTGCGCAACGCGCTGCGCGAGCGCGCCGAGCGAATCGTGCACGAGGCCAAGAAGACCGGCGGCGGCGACTTCGTCACCCAGGTCGCCTGTGAGCTGCCGCTGCAGGCCATCGCCGAGCTCATCGGCGTCCCGCAGGAAGATCGTCGCAAGATCTTCGACTGGACCAACCAGATGATCTCCTACGACGATCCGGACTTCAATGGTGACCACAAGGTCGCCACGGCCGAGGTGATGGGGTACTCGTGGAACCTCGCCGAGGAGAAGCGCAAGTGCCCGGTCGATCTGGGCGGCGCGGAGGACATCATGTCCACCCTGCTCAACGCCGATGTCGACGGTGAGGCGCTGGCTTCCGACGAATTCGCCTGGTTCGTCATCCTTTTGGCGGTAGCGGGCAATGAGACCACCCGCAATGCCATCACCCACGGTATGAAGGCGTTCGTGGACTTTCCCGACCAGTGGGAGCTCTACCGCGAGCAGCGCCCGCGCACCGCGCCCGACGAGATCGTGCGCTGGGCCACCCCGGTCATCGCGTTCCAGCGCACCGTCATGCAGGACACCGAGCTCGGTGGCCAGCAGCTGAAGGCGGGCCAGCGCGTCGGAATGTTCTACAGTGCCGCCAACTTCGACGAGCGGCACTTCGAGAACCCGCATCAGTTCGACGTGCTGCGCAACCCCAACCCGCACGTCGGGTTCGGCGGCACCGGCACCCACTTCTGCGTGGGCGCGAACCTGGCGCGCCTGGAGATCGACCTCATGTTCAACGCCATCGCCGATGTGATGCCGAACCTGCGCCAGATCTCCGAACCGGTCCGGCTGCGCTCGGGGTGGCTCAACGGCATCAAGAGCTGGCAGGTCGCCTACGAGTAATCTTGCGTCCCAACGCAAGATAACTCGTTCGTTACGGAGAGTACCCATGAGTGACACGCGCCGACGCGGCCGAATGCCCGCGGTGAGCGACGCCGACATCCGGCGCGTCGCGCGATCACTGCTGGTGGAGCAGGGGCCCGACGCGGTGACGCTGCGCGCCATCGCGCGCGAACTGGGCATCACCGCCCCCGCCCTGTACCGCTACTACGAATCCCGCGACGACCTCGTCGCCGCGGTCCGCCTCGACGTCTGCTCCGACCTGGCCCTCGATATGGCCGCCGCCCTCGAGGGTCAACCGGACGACGCCATGGTCCGCTTCTTCGCCGTCTGCCGAGGCTTCCGGCACTGGGCGCTGACCCACCCGCGCGAATTCACCCTGGTCTTCGCGTCCCCCGCCGGGGCCGGGGCCCCCAGCGCCATGCGCCAATTCGGCGAGCCCGTCGGCCGCCTCTTCCTCGAGGCCGCCGGACGCCTGCTCGCCGACTACGACGTGGTGACCCCACCGATGGAGGCCATCCCGCAGGAGATCCGCGACGACCTCATCCGCTTCCAAACCGATCTGCTCGCCGTGCTCGCCGAGTCCGGCCAGAAGTTCCCCGCCGAGAAGCTCAACCTCGGCGTGAGTTACGTGATGATCCAGTTCTGGGCCCGCCTCTACGGCCACGTAACCCTGGAAGCCTTCGGCAACTACCCGATCGCCGTCTCCCACCCCGACGCCCTCTTCGACGCCACCCTGGTCGACATCGGCCGCAGCATCGGCCTGGTGGAGTCCTGAGCGCCCGATGCACGGTAGCGATCTCTCGGAGCTCTGGCAGCGGCAATGGCCACGGTGCGCCCCACTGGCACCTCAACTGAAGCTCGCCTACCCCGAACGCTGGGTGCGGTTCCACAGCCTGCCCGCGTCGAAGCGCTATCCGGAGGGAGCCGACGAATACGCCGTCGTACTCGACCGGTACAACACGATCCTCGACGAATTGTTCAGTGGACAAGATATTTACGTCGTCACCTGCGCATGGTCGAACCTTCCGGAGCCGGACACCCAGGGTACGCATCACTGGATGTCGATCTGCGATGATCCCACCGAGCCCGACCCCGAGTTCACGTCGTACACCCATCTGTTCGCCACCCGGACCGCGTGGCGGCGCGGCACCCTGGACGAGTTACTACGCGCCGTAGCCGACGACACCACGGCCGGTGTCATGATCACCGACCTGACCATGACGCAGATCCATCACCCCTACGACGGCGGCGCGGATGTCCTGCTACCCACGACGTCCGAGCGTGACAGCCTCGGACAACGGTATTCGGAGTGGCTTTCGCAGTCGCCACAAGGCCTGTGAGCGCGAAGGTGCCTCACCGGCGGTCGAGCGCGGCTCGGATCAAGGCGCGGGCCGCGTCGCCGGTCACCGACTGCTTGGCCAGAATGTCGAACGCGCGCCCGTAGACCGCGACTTCGCGCGGCTGCGTGATGGTCAGTTCGGCGGCGGTTCCCTCGACGATCGCGAGGCGGTTGTCGAACAGTGCGAAATTCGTCGACACCACGATGGCCTCGGCCGTCCGTGGGACGATGCCGAACGTGATACGGGGCATACCGATGATGGTGGACAGCCGGTCCAGCTGCCCACGCATCACGCCGTCGTCGCCGACCGTGGTGTACAGGGACTGTTCGGCGACGACGAAATGGAAGCGGTGCTTGCGCTTGTAGAGGATGTGTTGTCGCTCCATTCGTTTCGAGACCGCTTCCTCGACATCGTCTGGTACCCGGTGGAATTCGATGCCGCGCCGCAGCTTCGCTTCGGCGTACTCAGCGGTTTGGAGCAGACCCGGAACGATCTGCGGCTGATAGTCGCGGATCAGGGTGGCCGCCGTCTCGATCCGCAAAGCCTTCTGCTGTCGCCGCGCCAGACCGGTCCCGAGCACGCGCCGCCATTCCAAATAGGCGGTGTCGATGGTGTGCAGCGTAGCTAGCAGATCATCGAGTTGGTCGCGCGAGCCGGTCAATTCGCAGTACGCGCGAATATCGGCATCCGAGGGCCGAATGCGCCCGAACTCCAGCTTCGACACCTTGGTCTCGTGCCAGCCAGCTCGCCGCGCCAGTTCTCGACCGGTGAGTTCTGCCCTGCGACGAAGCTCCCGCAGACGCGCCCCTAGAGCTACCCGCGCATCGTGGACTTCTGTCACGATTCGGAGTCAGCGCCAGCGGCATACTCGGAGAAAGGAATCGCCAACTCCCACAGCCGTTCTTTCACACGCAGGCAGTAGTCGACCACCCCAGGGTCGGTGGTGACAGCCATGCCAGCCGGTTTGCCATGTTCGTCGACCAGGTTGTAGGCGACCCGTTGCGCGTCATACAACCACCAGTCGTCGGGTGGCACCTCCCCGGCGAGATGCCGTGGTACATAGCGAATATCCTCGCCCGCGGCGACATTGCTACCGGTCACCGACAGCAGCCACCGCTGGTAGTCGGAGTGTGGCACGGTCACGACGCGAATCCTCCGCACAGCCACGCCGCGCCCGGTGGTTTCGCGCATGAGGTCGACCCACTGGTTCTTGTACTCGTCCGGCTGTGCCGGTTCCCCGTCGAGAAATCGGCGCAACCGCTCGGATTCCTGAGGCACGGCATACGTATCGCGCACCTCCAAATGAAATGCCTCGGTACGGCATTCGCGGAACAGGTCCGACCAGTGCGGTGGATTCTCAGGCAGATACCGCACCGTAGTACTCCCTCGCCGCCCTCGGCACCTCGATCACCGTTTCATTGTCGGCCAGATCGAGCTGATCGGTGTCTCCGGGTCGGTGATCGGCCGACCCGCAAGGTCGGAGGTCAGTTGGGAGCGAGGTCGTTCCGGTCGACAGCTCAGCGGCGACGCGGCGCATCGACACCGCGTCCAGACCCTCGGCGTCGGCGAGGGCGATCGACGCGTCCACGAAGCGGTTGGTGCGACGTCGAAGTCGGTCCCTGAGTGCCTCCGGGCGTCGGTTCAGGGGCGGCCGAGGGTACCGGAGCGGAGCCCGGTGAGGAAGGCGTCCCAGTCGGTTGGGCCGAAGATGAGGGTGGGACCGGTCGGGTCCTTGGAGTCGCGGACTCCGATCTCGCCGCTGGAGAGGTGGGCGGCTTCCACGCAGGCCTCCTGGTTCGCTGAGAATGAACTCTTGAACCACCGTGCCGCAGACAGGTCGATGCTCACGCCGCATACTCCCTTGTTATCCGGGTTACCAGGTCTCTGGTGTCGCTCTCATCCAACGCGACGCGCTGTATCTCCGCAATAGCTGCTCTGTACTGCCGAATCTCGTTGTCGCGGTCCAGATAGAGCGCGCCGGTGTATCCCTCCACGTAGACCACCGGCGGCTCGGTCCACTTCGTCTCCCGATGCAGCGGGAACTCCAGCAGGATGAAGTGGCCAGCCTGTAGCCCGATCCAGCTGCCGACACTCTGGGGGATTACCCGAACCGAAACATTCTGACGCTTACCGACTTCCATCAGATGGGCCAATTGTTCGGCCATCACCGCCGGGCCGCCCGCCTCGTGGTGCAGCGCGGACTCCGACAGCAGCACATCGAGGCCGAACTCGGAATCATTCAGGCGCTGTTGACGTTTGGTGACCAACTCCACACGCCGCTCCACCTCGGCGGTAGGCATCTGCGGGTAGACGGTCCAGATCATGGCGCGCCGGTAGTTGGCGGTCTGCACCATGCCGGGCAGCAGTGTGAGCTGAAACATGGTGAGCCGCTTGGCCGCTTCCTCGAGGCCCATGTACAGATCGAAGTGCGTCGGCACCGCGTCACCGTAGGAATGCCACCACCCGGTGCGCTTGGTCTCCGCGACCAGACCCAGCAGGGCCGCCGTATCGTAATCCGAGACGCCGTAGAGCGTGCACAGCGCGCGAATGTAGATGTCTTTCAATTTGACCGGCTGCCCGCCCTCGAGTCGCCACATCGTCTGCGTCGACACCTCGATGGTGCGACAGGCCTCGGCGACCGACACCCCGGCGGTCTCCCGCAGCCGCCGCAGTTGCCGCCCCAGCATGCGACGCGGAACCGTTGAGCCGGAACCACCTTCGGCCATTAGCTCACCTCACGACGAAGCGCGATTTTGGAATGGTTTTCGCGCCGAGTTTGGAAGATGCGCGATGTCACGCGCAACTGCCACCCTGCAATCTTCCAGCACGCCACCCCTGAGTGTCTACTGGTGGTGTGCCCGGTGCTCCGCACGCCAGACCGTCACGAAAGGCAAGGAGCCGCAACGATGTACGGCCTCCCTCCGACGAACCACTCAGCCGTCCCCGTGATGACCGTCAGCTACGCCCACGCCATCATGCAGGCGCATATCGACTGCCCGATCGTGGCCTGCCCGGTCAAGCGGCAGGCGAAGGCCCGGTTGGTCCAGGCCAAGCGGCTGGTCCCGGCCGGGGTCGATTACACGATCGCCTGACGCTCAGGCCGGATTCTCGTCGCTGACCACCTGCTGCATCCTCGGCCGCCGAATGGACCCGAACCGCTGCACGATCCGAGGTTGGCGCAGCGTCCGGGCGAACCACTCACCGAGCGTGACGCCCGCCGCCAGCGCACCGCCCACCGCGAAAGCGCTGAACAGCTGGTTCAATCCGAGCAGCTGCGCGTCGTTGAGGATGGCGTACAGACCTCGGTACACCTTGAGACCCGGCAGCAGCGGCGTGATACCGGCGATGGCGACGACCAAGGGCGGCGTGAGCGCGCGACGCGCCATCAGACCACCGGCCAGACCCACCACGACGGCCGCGACGCCCGAGGAGACCACCGGCCCGAAACCCGCCTGCTGAACCCCGAGATAGAACACCGTCGCCGCGGCCCCGCTGAAGGTGGCGGCCGCCAGCGCGCGCCGCTCCGCGTAGCAGGCCAAGGCGAAGGCCAGCGACGCGATGGCACCGGCGACCACCTTGAGCGGCCAATTGGTCAGATCGCGCGTCGCGACCATGTCGATGGGCGGCGCGGTCGCGCCCAGCAGCACCGAGACCCGCAGCGCCACCACGATGCCCGCGATGATGCCGCAGGTCATCATGAGCACCTCGAGCATGCGGGCCGACGCCGTGATGGGCGCACCGGTGATCGCGTCCTCGACCGCGCCGACCAGCTGTAATCCGGCCAGCAGCACCGCGATTCCGGCCGCGATGATGAGCGAGGGGTCGATGTGCAGATGGCTGGCGAAGGTCGCCATCAAGACGGCGGGCACCGCCGCGATGAACCCACCGGCCATGTGCTGGAAGAAGAACGGCAGCCCGCGGCCGTTCAGAATCCGGTTGGTGCGGTCGATGGCCGCGGTGGTCGCGAAACTCAGCAGCGAGATCAGCCAGTCGCCGCCGAGCAGCAGCGCGATACTGGCCGCCATGAGCGCCCAGCCGACGGTCGCGACCCACCGCTGATAGGGGTGCGGAGCCGTGGTGATCTCTTCCAGGGCGGCCAACGCCTCCTGGGGCGGCACCAGCTCACGGCGGATGCGGCGAGTTAGCCGGTCCACCGCCGCTAGTCGGGTGAAGTCCAGGGACCGGTAGTGCACGATCCGCATGGTGCTGGCGGGCGGCAGCTTCGGCCCGCGGTCGGCGTAGATGCGGATGGAGTTGTAGGTGACGTCGATATCGGTCTTGTCCAGACCGTAGGTGGAGGCGATGAACTCGATCTGCGTGGTGGTGTCGGTGACCGCCGTACCCGCGGCCAACACCACCTCACCCACCCGTTCGGCCAGGTCCAGCACCTCGGTGACGCTCGCGTCGTCGGAGAGGTCGATGGGCTGCAGCGGCGAGGGCGCCTCGGTGACGGCGTCGACGGTGGCGATGCGGTCGGCGACCAGGCTGTCGACCAGGCGCGGGAACCAGCGCCGCCATCCGCGGATACCGGTGATCCCGCCCCCGGACTCGGTTGCTGGCTCGTCGCTCACAGTGGAAAAAGGTACACGGGTGCGGTAGATCATCGAGTTCAGCGTAACCACGGCAGTAGGGTGGCGACCATGGCGACCGAGGCGGAAACGACAGCGGGAGAACTACGCGCGGCCCTGGACGGCCCCTGGCGGGAAGTCCGGGAGAAGGCTCGCGAACACCTCGACGACGATCGGCTCTACGGCGATCCCTACCTCGATTACCGGGCCGCCAGGGCCCGGGTCCTGGACCAGATGCGGCTGGTCTCCACCTTCGGCTGGGCCGAGAAGGGGTTCCGCCGCGAGAACGGCGGGGCGAGCGATCCCGGCGCGGCCGTGACGGCCCTGGAGATGCTGGCCTACACCGATCTGTCGCTGTGGGTGAAATGCGGTGTGCAGTGGGGACTGTTCGGCGGCGCGGTGGAGAACCTCGGCACCGAACGACACCGCGACTACATCGAGCGATTGATCACACTCGACCTGCTCGGCTGTTTCGCCATGACCGAGACCGGGCACGGCAGCGATGTGGCCAACCTGGAGACCACCGCCACCTACGATCCCTCCACCCAGGAATTCGTGGTACACAGCCCGACCCCGTCGGCGCGCAAGGACTACATCGGCGGCGCGGCCGAACACGCCCGCATGGCAGCGGTTTTCGCGCAGCTCGTCACCGGCGGCAAGAGCCAGGGCGTGCACTGCTTCCTGGTGCCGATCCGCGACGAGCAGGGCAACGACCTGCCCGGCGTGACCACCTCCGACGATGGGCTCAAGGGCGGCCTGCCCGGGGTGGACAACGGCCGAATCATGTTCGACCGGGTGCGGATTCCGCGCGAGAACCTGCTGAACCGCTACGCCGACGTGGCCCCCGACGGCACCTACAGCTCCGAGATCGAGAACCCGAGCCGTCGGTTCTTCACCACCCTGGGCACCTTGGTGCGCGGGCGGGTCAGCGTCGGGGGAGCGGCGGCCGCGGGCGCGCGCGTCGCGCTGAGCATCGCGGTGCGCTACGCCGAACAGCGCCGCCAGTTCGCGGATCCGGATACCGGGGAGGAGACGGTGCTGCTGGACTACCGCAGCCACCAGCGTCGCCTGCTGCCACTCGTAGCCCGTTCCTACGCACTGGCTTTCGCGCAGAACGACCTGGTGCGCCGCATGCACCTGGTGCAGACCGGCCAGGACCTCGACCCGAACGCCCAGCGCGCGCTCGAAAAGCGCGCCGCCGGACTGAAAGTCGCGCAGACCCGGCACGCCACCCGTGCCATCCAGGAGTGCCGCGAGGCCTGCGGCGGCGCGGGCTATCTCACCGAGAACCGTTTGGTCACACTGAAAGCCGACACCGACGTGTTCACCACCTTCGAGGGTGACAATGTGGTGCTCACCCAGTTGGTGGCCAAGGAACTGCTCACCGCCTACTCCGACGAGGTGCGCGATCTGGACGCCCTGGGCTGGGTGCGCTTCGCCGCCACCCAGGCGCGCGACGTGGTGCGCGAGCGCTCCGGTGTGCGCCAGCTCATCCAGCGCCTGCGCGACCGCTCCGACGAGAGCGTCGACGACGGCGACCTCGCTCGCCGCGATGTGCAGTTGGCGCTGTTCGCCGACCGCGAGGACTATTTGACCCGCACCGCCGCGCACCGGCTTCGCGCCCGCGCCAAGGAGACCGGGCCCTTCGAGGCGTTCAACAATGCCCAGGACCACATTCTGATGGCGGGCACCGCGCATATCGACCGGCTCGTCCTGGAGGCCTTCATCGAGGGCATCGCCGGGATCGAGGATCCGGACGCGCGCGCCCTGGCCGACAGCGTGTGCGATCTGTTCGTCTACACCACCCTCGAGGAGAACCAGGCCTGGTACATCATGCACCGGTTCATGTCGGTGGAGCGGGCGAAGGCGGTGCGGCGCGGGGTGAACGAACTCGCCGACCGACTGCGCCCGCAGGCACTGACCCTGGTGGCGGGATTGGGTGTGCCCGAACGGATGTTGCGCGCCGCCATGCTCGAGCCCGGCGTGTAGTGACAGCCGGACAGTTCTACTACGCTATGTAGGAGATATTCGTCACAGTCCGCCCCGTGATGCGGGGCGAGCCACCAGGATCACAGTCGTAACGGCCGGGGAGGCCGCGAGATTCGACGATTCGGGGTGGGAACTGTGTCGACGACGACCGACGAAACCACGGGCCTCCGGCAGCGCGGCATTATCGCCGCGCTGTCCGGATTCGCCATTCGCGCACCGAAATCGGTGCTTCTCATCGTGGGTGTGGCGTTCCTGCTCTGCGGGGCGCTCGGCGCACTCGCGCCCTCGCAGTTGTCCAATGGCGGCTTCGTCGACAACAACGCCGAATCCGCCACGGCCGCACGCATTCTCGAATCCGAGTACGGCATGTCCGGCATGCAGCTGGTGCTCACCGTCGAATCCGAGGGCGAGTTGCGCGATACCGCCGTCGCGGCACGCGGCCGCGAGATCGCCGAACGGCTGCGCGGTGACCAGCGGGTGCAGCGGGTCGTCTCGCCGTGGACCGATCCGGGATCGACCTCGGCGCTGGTCAGCCGCGACGGGAAGATCGGCCTCGTGGTCGCCACCGTGCACGGTGACGAGAACACCGCGCCCCAACAGGCCGACGCGCTGGCCGACCAATTCGTCGGCACCGAGGGCGGCATCACCGTGCGCGCGGGCGGGCAGGCGCAGCTGTGGTGGGATACCGCGCAGCAGACCCAGCGCGATCTGGGCATCGCCGAGGCCATCGCGCTGCCGCTGACCTTCCTGCTGCTGATGTGGTTCCTGAGAAGCGCTGTGGCCGCGGCCATTCCATTTGTCACCGGCGTCGCGGCCATTGTCGCCACCACCGGGGTGCTGTACCTGCTGACCTTCGTGATGAACCTGTCGGTATTCGCGTTGAACATCACCACGGCCATCGGATTGGCGCTGGCCATCGACTACTCGCTGCTGATCATCGGTCGCTACCGCGAGGAGATCGCCGCGGGCCGCCCCGCCGAGGAGGCGCTGCGGCTGGCCATGCGGCGCGGCGGGCGAGCCGTCGCGTTCTCCGGGCTCACCGTCGGTATCGCGCTCATCGGCATGCTCGTGTTCCCGCTGGACTTCCTGCGGTCGCTCGCCGTCGCCGGGCTCGCGGTGGTGCTCCTGTCGATCGTCTTGGCGCTCACCCTGGTTCCCGCGCTGCTCGCGGTGCTGGGCGCGCGCATCAACCGCAAACCGCTGCGCGAGGCCGGACCGGTCGAACGCGGTCTGCTCTACCGGGTGGCGCGGGCGGTACAGCGGCGGCCGGTGCTGTGCGCGCTGCCGGTGATCGCCCTGCTGCTCGTCCTCGGCTCGCCCATCGTGGGATTGCAGATGGGCCTGCCCGACGATCGGGTGCTGCCGACCAGCGCCTCGTCCCGACAGGTCGGTGACCTGCTGCGCGAGCGCTTCGACAACAATGCCACCGCCACGGTCGACGTGGTCGTGGCCGCACCCGACGGCGCGCTGGGCGACCTGACCGGTTACAGCAGAGCGCTGTCGACCGTGCCGGACGTACGGGCGGTCATCGGCCCCGCGGGCACCTACGTCAACGGAGTGCCGAGCGGCCCGGGGGACCCGGATACGCGGCGCCCCACCAGCGCCCACCTCACCGTGGTGACCTCGGTGGACCCGTACTCGGATGCGGGCAAGCGCCAACTGGAGGCCCTGCACGCCGTCGACCCGCCCACCTCGGAGGTGTACTTCGGCGGTCAGGCCCAGCAGAACGTCGACGCCGCCGACGGCATCACCCAGGGCTTCCCCAAGGCCGTGGCGTGGATCGCCCTCACGACCTTCCTGCTGCTGCTCCTGCTCACCGGCAGCGTGGTCCTGCCGCTGAAAGCCTTGGTGCTCAATGTCTTGTCGCTGTCGGCGACCTTCGGCGCACTGGTGTGGATCTTCCAGGACGGGCACCTCGGCGGGCTCGGCACCGAGACCACCGGGTACACCATCGCGACCATTCCGGTGCTGCTGTTCTGTGTATCCTTCGGCCTCTCCATGGATTACGAGGTCTTCCTGCTCGCCCGGTTCACCGAGGAGTGGGAGCACTCCGACAAGACCCGCGCCGCCAACGACGAGGCCGTGGCCCTGGGCATCGCCCGCTCGGGCCGCATCATCACCGCCGCGGCGCTGCTCATGGCGGTGGTGTTCACCGGCATCATCGCCAGCGGCGTCACCATGAACCGCATGCTCGGACTGGGCCTCGCCCTCGCCGTGCTGCTGGATGCCACCCTGGTCCGCATGGTCCTCGTCCCCGCCTTCATGCGGGTGATGGGCACCGCCAACTGGTGGACGCCGCGCTGGTCGAAACCGTTGCTCGCCAAGGCGGCCCTGCGAGAGTGAGCGACGGCGGGCGCACCGCACGGATACGCCACCGCTTCGCTGCGGTTATCGTGGCGCTGTGCCCGCCCCCGACTCATCCTTCGCACCCGACCCCATGCCCGCGTCGATCCCCTCGGGCGGCGGGAACGACGCGGCCGAGGATGCGTCGGCGCGCGCGGTCGTACCACCCGCCGCATCGGACGGAGCGGCCGCGGATCGCGCGCGCTGGCTCCGTGGCGCTGCGCTGCCGCTGCTCGCGGTGCTCGCGGCGCTGATCACCGTCGTGGTGCCGCTGTCGTTCCCCTCCGGCGGTGGACCGACCGGCCTGGACGCCTGGCTCGAAGCACGCCTGAACGGATCGGACGGGCTGTACCGCGTCCTGGTGGCCCCCAGCAACGCCTACATCGTGATCCCGCTGCTGCTCGGCGGCGCGGTGTGGTTCGCGTCCCGGCAGCTGTGGTGGCGGGCCGGATTCGTGCTGCTGGCACCGGAATTCGCGATCATCGTCAATACGCTCGTGCTGAAGCCGTTGTGGGACCGGCCATTACAGCACTACCTCGCCTATCCGAGCGGTCACACCGTGCACCTGGTCGCTGTTGTCACCGCCATCGCCCTCGCGAGCGAATCCGCCCGTGTGCGCGTCCTCGTCGCGATCGTCACGCCCGTCGTGCTGGTCGCGGTGGCGGTCGGCATGATCGGGCTCGGCTACCACCACGCCACCGACGTGATCGGGGGAGCGGCCGCGGCCGTCGCCCTGGTGGCTGTCCTTTATATACCGGTGCGCCGCGTGGACCCGACTATGCCCGAGCCGGTCACGCGTAGGTCAGCACCGCCGCGATGACGAACCAGACCACCCACACCGCCGCGATCACCATGCCGATGGTCAACAGGGTGCGCATGATCCCGCGCCCGAGATCCAGATCCCCGGTCTCGCGCGGATAGAGCTTCCACGGGCTGTACCACGGGGCCGGAATCCGGAACCGGCGGCTGGACTCGACCTCCTGCTCGAGCCGCGCCTGCTCCTCCGCCCACGCCTCGGCCTGCGCCTGCTGCGGCCCGCCGTGCCACAGCGTGATGTCGACCGGTCCGAGGAAGCCCTCGTTCAACAGATCCTGCGGCGCGGGCAGATACGGCAGAATGCCGAGCCCTCGGAACGCCCACGCCACATCATTGGCCGACCACTGCGGCCGACCGCGCGAGGAGAGCGTCTCGAAGTAGGCCCGCAGCCGATTCGGATCGTCGCCGAGCAGCACCTCGAAGCTCGGATCGCTCCACAGCTGGCGCACCTCCACCTTGGAGCCCGGCGGCGGCACCACCAGCACCACGCCGTTCACCACGCGCTGCCCGAGCCCGCGCTCGGAGAACCAGTTCTGCAGCGCCAGGGTGTGATCGCGGGACTTGTCCAGCGGCGTGCGCCGGTCCCCGCCCTCGAAGTTGATGATCTTCTCGGCCACCCGCCACGGCCCGCTCAGCGGTACCTCGAGTTCGCCCTCCATGCGCTCCACGAGGGCCTCGGCCTCGATCACCACGCAGCTGGTGGGCGTCCATATCACCGCGTCGAAGGGATAGAGCCGATCACCGTGGAACAGGCTGCAATTCACGGTGGCCACGCCGTGCGGATCGCCGCGGCCCTTCCAGGTGCGCAACCAATCGATCAGCACCTTCTCGGCATGGGTGCCCGCGGTGTTCTGCACTCGAACGAGCATCGGCTTCGCACCCTTCTCGTCGATGGATAGTCGAAATGGTACGGAGGGTCGGTCCCTCCGGGACAGATTTGCCGACGCCGTGTGTCGGAAGCGGCAGGTCAGGGCCGGTCAGTGCGACAATCCCGCTGATCAGGCGGTCTCCGCGGCGATCCGGCCGCTCTCCACCGCCGCCACCAGTTCGGCGTGATCGGCCTCGGTGCGGTCGGCATAGCGCACCGCGAACCGCGCCACCGCGTCGTCGAGGGGCTCGCCGTCCTCCAGATATCCGGCCAGCAGCCGCGGGTCGACCGAGCGGGCGTGCGCCCGCGCCAACAGCGCACCCGCCAGCCGCCCGTAGTCGTCGAGGTGATCCCCCTCGAGGGCGGACGGGTCGATACCGCCCTTGAGATTGCGGAACTGGCGCACCACGAAGGGCAGCTCCTGCCCCTCCAGCCGCAGCGTGGTCCACCCCAGCAGAATATCGGTTTCGGCCTGAACCGCCCTGGCTCCCTGCACGATTCGCTCACCCTCGTGCCGCGCCGGGCTGGCGGGCAGGAAGGGTGTCAGCGCCGAGGGCACCGCCTGTTTGATCTGGAGCACCAGCGCCTCGTCGCCATTGCCGCACAACAGCGCCAGATAGCTGCGGTAGCCCACACTGCCGGTGCCCACGATCCGAAAGGCGATGTCCGACACCGAGAATCGCGTGATCAGCCGTCGACGTGACTCGCGCAGCGTGCCCACGTACTGGGTGAGCCCATCGATGACCGCCTCGGCGACCTCGGTGTCCACGGTGGTGAGAATCGGCGGGTCCGCCACGAATTTCCGCTTGGCGTAATCGGTTTCGTGGCCCTCCAGCTCGGTCCACTTGCGGGCCACCTTGGCGCTGGTGTTCTTGCGCGCCTTCTTGGCGGCCTTCTTGAAATCGTCGAGCAGCGCGTCGGCGCGCGACCGCCCGATCACCGATTCGTCGGCCAGCGCGGTCCACGAGGCCAGGAACGGCTGCTCGGCCAGATCGGCCATGGCCGCGCGATACGAGCGCACCGCCTCGCGGGCGGCGTCGAGGCAGTGCTCCTCGGTGGCATCGCCCTCGCGCCCGGCGAGCACCAGACTGGCGGCGAGGCGTTCCAGATCCCACTCCCACGGCCCGTTGACGGTCTCGTCGAAATCATTGATATCCATCACGATATCGCCGCGTGAGCTGCCATAGAGCCCGAAGTTCGCGGCATGCGCGTCACCGCAGAGCTGCGCGTTCAGCCCGCTCACCGGTCCGGCCGCGAGATCGGCGGCCATCAGCCCGGCCGAACCGCGGAAGAAGCTGAACGGCGAGGCCGTCATGCGCCCGATGCGCAGCGGAATCAGCCGGGCCAGTCGCCCCCGATTGCTCGTCTCGACGAAATCCAGCACGGCGGGCCGATCCGGGGCCTGCGCCGCCCGATCCCGCGCCGTCCAGGGCGTGCGCTCGCGCAGCTCCCGGCCCCTGTTCCGCACATCGTCGGCCGAGACCGGGGTGCGGAAGTCGATCATGTTGGAGCACACGAGAAGTCAACCTACCCGGGCGGGGTCGCGCGCGCGTAACGGGCGCGCGACCCCCACGCTCACAGCGGCAGGATGGGCAGCCGCAGCGCACCCGGCGCGAAATCGGGCACGGTCGGCTGCTTCGGCGCGACCGGCGCGATCCGTCGATACGGCTGCCCCAGCTCCGGGCGCGGATCGGGTTCATCGCGATTGGGCCAGAACGCCATGGCCCGCTCGGCCTGCGCGGTGATGGTGAGCGAGGGGTTCACCCCGAGGTTCGCCGTCACCGCCGACCCGTCCGCGATGTGCAGGCCCGGATGTCCGAACACCCGCTGATACGGATCCACCACGCCGGTCTGCGGATTCTCGCCGATCACGCAGCCGCCGATGTAGTGCGCCGTCGCCGGGATATTGAACACGTCCATGATGAGCGACTGCACATCGCCGTCGACCTTCTCGCCGAAGCGCCGCCCCACCTCGTGCGCGAGCGGAATCCAGGTCGGATTCGGCTCACCCGTGCCCTGTCTGGTCTTGAGCTGTCCCCACTTGCGGAAGGAGGTGAGCGAATTGTCCAGTGACTGCATGACCAGCAGGATCACCGACTTCTCCGAGGCCCGATGCGCGTTGAGGCTGCGCGCGAACACGATCGGATGCAGCAGGATGGCCAGCAGGAAGCGCAGGAACCGGAACGCGCCGCCGTCCACGATCGGCACCGACAGCGGGAACAGCCCGTTCTGCCCCTTGCCGTAGTGGCACACCTCGATATGGGTATTGGGCTCCGGGTGGATCGAGGAGGTGATCGCGATGCCCTCGGCGAAATCGTCGCGGGCCCGGCTCGCCACATTGAGGATGGCCTCGGAGTTGGACCGGGTGAGCTCGCCCAGCCGCGGCGACAGCTGTGGCAGCACGCCCTCGTCGCGCATCTTGTGCAGCAGCTTCTGGGTGCCCAGCGCGGCCGCCGCGAAGACCACCTGTTCGGCGGTGAACACCTTGCGGCCCTTGCGCACCCAGCGATCGGCCCGCTTGGTCTCGATGGCGTAGCCGCCGCCCACCATGGGCCGCACCTTGGTGGCCTCGGTCAACTCGAACACGTGCGCGCCCGCCTGTTCGGCCAGGTACAGGTAGTTCTTGACGGTGGTGTTCTTGGCATTGTGCGGGCAGCCGGTGAAGCAGCGCGCGCAGTGGATACAGCCGCTGCGCCGCGGCCCGGCCCCGCCGAAGTACGGGTCGTCCACCTCAACGCCGGGGTTCTCCTCGTTGAAGAACACGCCGACATTCGTCGGATGGAACGTGTCGGCGACGCCGAGATCCTCTGCGACGGAACGGATCACCTCGTCGGCGGGTGTCATACGCGGATTCGGACCCACGCCCAGCATGCGCTGCGCCTGGTCGTAGTAGGGCGCGAGTTCGGCGCGCCAGTCGGTGATGTGCGCCCACTGCTTGTCGGTGTAGAACTCCGGCAGCGGCTCGTAGAGGGTGTTGCCGTAGATCAGCGACCCGCCGCCCACCCCCGAGGCGGAGAACACCGCGCACTTGCCGAGCACGCTGATCCGCTGCGTTCCGGTCAGCCCCAGCTTGGGGGCCCAAATCGCTTTGCGCACATTCCAATTCGTTTTCGGAAGGTTGTCCGGCGTCCAGCGGCGGCCCGATTCGAGCACCGCTACCCGATACCCCTTCTCGGTCAGCCGCAGGGCGCTCACGCTGCCGCCGAATCCGGAACCGATCACGACGACGTCATAGTCGAAGTCGGGCATGTTCTTCCTCTCGCACAGTGCCCATAAAGATGAGACGAATCCCCAGTCATTCTCTCACCCGCGCGGGATGATCGAGACCATACCGCGCTCGCCCCGCACGACGACCTCGGCGTGCCTGGATGGCGATACCGCAATGATTGGGGTATGCATCGCCTGTGACAAGTGAACGCAGCGTCGAACCGGTGGTGGGCGACCGCATCCTCACCGTGCCCAACGCGCTGAGTGTGGTGCGGCTGATCGGCGTTCCGGTCTTCCTGTGGCTGTTGCTGGTCCGCGAGGCCGACGGCTGGGCCTTCGCGCTGCTGGTGGTCAGCGGCGTCACCGACTTCCTCGACGGCAAGCTGGCCCGGCTGCTCGACCAGTCCTCGCGACTGGGCGCGATCCTGGACCCGCTGGTGGACCGGCTGTATCTGGTGGCGACGCTGGGCGGCTTCCTGATTCGCGACATCCTGCCGTGGTGGGTGGTGGCGATCCTGATCGGCCGTGACCTGATCTTGACCCTCACCCTGGGCATCTACAAACGCCGCGATCTGCCGCCGCCGGAGGTCATCTACCTGGGCAAAGCCGCCACCTTCGCGCTCATGTCCGCGCTGCCGTGGCTGTTGGCCGGTCAGATGGACTGGGCGGCTGCGGGTTTCGGTCGAGCCTTCGGTGGGGCATTCTTGATCTGGGGCACGGCGGTCTACGTCTGGACCGGCATTCTCTACGTCGGCAAAGCTGTCGCCGTGGCCCGCGCCATACCGGCCGTGGGGCACGGAAACCCCTAGCGGATAGGGTGTTGCCGACAAATCGGCGACGCTCGCTGTCGACGAATCGAGAGGACTTCCGTTGAAAGGACGCCTGTGACCGACCTACCCGACGATCTCCGCTACACCGAAGAGCACGAATGGGTGCGCAAGGTCGGCCCCGCCCGGGTGCGGGTGGGTATCACCGACTACGCGCAGTCACAGCTCGGTGACGTCGTGTTCGTGCAGCTGCCGGAGGCGGACAAGGACGTTGCCGCCGGTGACAGCATCGCCGAGGTGGAGTCCACCAAGAGCGTGTCCGACATCTATGCCCCGCTGGCCGCGAAAGTCGTTGCGGTGAACGAGGTTCTGGTGGGATCGCCGGAGACGCTCAACAACGATCCATACGGCGACGGCTGGATGTTCGAGCTGGAGTTCGACGACGAGGCTGGCCTCGACGCCGCACTCGGTGACCTGCTCGATGCCGCAGGTTATCAAGGAGTTATCGGGGGCTGAAGGAGCCTTCACAGTTCTACCTGCACGGGTACGCCCTGGCAGGGTACGGTCAATGCCAACAGAGTGCGCGCAGCCGGTCCCCGGGAATTTTTCTCGGACCTGCCCGAAGCGGGGAGTGGCCCGGTGGCCGTGTCGCTGAGGGCATCAACTGCTTGCATGGATTATTCGGTTCGAGGAGGAGAGCAAGGGTGAGCGAGAACAAAGACCCGGGTTACGCGGAGACAGCTGCGGAGACCACCTCGGTGTTCCGCGCTGATTTCCTGAACGAGGTCGACGCTCAGCGCACCGAGCAGACCGGGGAGCAGCCGGTCGGGGTCGAGGGCCTGCCCGCGGGCGCCGCCCTCTTGGTCGTGAAGCGCGGCCCGAACGCGGGTTCGCGGTTCCTGCTGGACCAGCCCACCACCTCCGCGGGACGCCACCCCGACAGCGACATCTTTCTCGACGATGTCACCGTCAGCCGTCGCCACGCGGAGTTCCGTCAGGACGACGACACCTTCCAGGTCGTCGATGTGGGCAGCCTGAACGGCACCTATGTGAACCGGGAGCCGGTCGATTCCTCCGAGCTGCAGAACGGCGACGAGGTGCAGATCGGCAAGTTCCGGTTGGTGTTCCTGACCGGTCCGCGGCCGCAGTCGTCGAGTGATTCGGCGGCGGGCGCGCTATAGGACCGAGCGGAATGACAGGCGCAGCGCAGTGGACGCGCGGAGGTATGTCGATCGGCTCCGTGCTGGATCTCCTGCGTCCGGACTTTCCGGACATCACCATCTCGAAGATCCGGTTCCTCGAATCCGAGGGACTGATCAGCCCGGAGCGCACGCCCTCGGGTTACCGCAGATTCGCGGTACACGATGTCGAGCGACTCCGGTTCGTGCTGACGGCGCAACGGGATCAGTACCTGCCGTTGAAGGTGATCAAGGAACAGCTCGAAGCGATCGACAAGGGGGCCGCGACGCTCGGGGTACGGGAAGCCCGTGCCCGAGCGGGCGGCGGGGGAGGCGACGCCGTGAACGGCTCCGCGCCAACGGACGGTCCGGGTCGCCTGCGGCGGCTCGGCGTCGTGCCCGGTGAGGTCTCGCCCGAGGAGCTCCGGTTCGACCACGAAATCCGGATCACTCGGGCGGACCTGCTCGAACAGGCCGGTATCGACGAGAAGTTCCTGGTGGAACTGATCCGCGCCAATCTCATCACCCCCGGCGCGGCAGGGTATTTCGACAACGACGCGGTGACGCTCGCCCGCACCGCGAAGAGCTTGGCGGAATTCGGTTTGGAGGCACGCCATTTGCGCGCCTTCAAACTGGCCGCCGACCGTGAGGCGGCGCTGGTCGCGCAGATCGCCGCGCCCATCGCCAAGAGTCGGGACGAGGACGCGCGCGCCCGTGCGGAGGAGACGGTGCGCGAGTTGGCGGCACTGTCGCTGACGCTGCACACCTGCCTGGTGAAGACCGCCGTGCGCGCTTCCCTCGGCGGCTGAAATCTTCGCCTAGACTCGGAGATACGGCCGAACTCGTAAGGCAGGTACGGCGGCCGCGCGAGTTTATTGGGAGGCAGTGCGATGAGCGAAATGCGTGTTATCGGCATCCGTGTCGAGCAGCCACAGAATCAGCCCGTGCTGTTGCTCCGTGAGGTTTCCGGTGATCGATACCTACCCATCTGGATCGGACAGGCCGAGGCCACCGCGATCGTGCTGGAGCAGGAGGGCGTCACGCCCATTCGCCCGCTGACCCACGATCTGATCAAGGTCCTCATCAAGGAGCTCGGTCACACCTTGAAGGAGGTGCGCATCGTGGATCTGCAGGAGGGCACCTTCTACGCGGACCTGGTCTTCGAGAACGGTCCGCGCATCTCGGCGCGGCCGTCGGATTCGGTTGCCATCGCCTTGCGGGTGGGCTGCCCGATCTATGCCGAGGAGGCGGTTCTCGACGAGGCCGGTCTGGTCATGCCGGACGAGAAGGAGGACGAGGTCGAGAAGTTCAAGGAGTTCTTGGAATCGGTGTCTCCCGACGATTTCAAAGCCACCGACAGCTGATACCGAATCGTGTCTCGACCTCAGGTTTAGGTCGAGAAACACGCGGTCGAGCAGGCTTGGAGGGACGCCGATACTCCCGGGACAATCAGGAGAGTAGCCTCGACAGTTAGGCCACACAGCTCCAGTGTCGATGACGAGCCCTGATAGGCCACGGTAGTGAGGGAGTAGTCAGTGGGAGATCAACCGCAGGATGTGGTGCAGCCAGGGCTGTTCCCCGATGACACGGTGCCCGACGATCTAGTCGGTTACCGGGTTCCCACGGCTTGTCAGGCGGCGGGCATCACCTACCGCCAGCTCGACTACTGGGCCCGCACCGGTCTCGTCGCACCGTCCATTCGCACCGCGACAGGTTCCGGCAGCCAGCGGCTGTACTCGTTCAAGGACATCCTGGTCCTCAAGATCGTCAAGCGCCTGCTCGACGCGGGCATCTCGCTGCAGAACATTCGCATCGCGGTCGACCATCTGCGCAGCCGCGGCGTGGAGGATCTGGCGGGGATCACCCTGTTCTCCGACGGCGCGACCGTCTACGAGTGCACCTCGCCCGAAGAGGTCGTCGATTTACTGCAGGGCGGGCAGGGCGTCTTCGGCATCGCCGTGAGCGGCGCCATGCGTGAATTGACCGGCGCCATAGCCAATTTCCCGGCCGAGCGCGCCGAAGCGGGCAGCGCCCAGACCGACCGGCCCGAGGACGAACTGGCCTTCCGGCGCAAGGCTCGGATGAACGCCAAGACCGGTTAATACCGATAGCGATTTGTGAGGACGCTCTCGCCTGCCGCTGCGCGGCGGTGCGGGGGCGTCCTGTTATCGTCAGCGCCGTGCAATCCCGGCCCACCCCACACCGCCGACGGTCGTATCGACTGTTCGGTGGCGCGTTGCTGGCGGGCTTGCTGGTCGTACTCGGGCTGGTTGCCGCGATCGCCGACGGCGGGTCCGCCCAGCCGCTCGCCGACACGGGGACCGCGGCGTCGGTGATCTCGGCGCGGGATACCGCGGCGACGGATACCGCGGTGTCCGCGCGCTTCGACCAAACGATCGACCATCCGGTGCCGCTGTGCGGCAAGCGTGACCATCCGGGGACGGATCCGCTCGGCAATATCGCCCCGCCGCCGCGCACCTTCGGGGACCAACTTCTCTCGCCGCTGGTCGCGCTGACACCGGAATGCACTGCGGCCCAGTGGATCTCCTATGACATTCAGCCGCGCGCGCCCACCCTGCCGGTGGCGTCGCCGCATCTGACGACGGTCCTGTTGATTTAGACGCTCCGGCACGGCTTTTCGCTGCCCTGGTCGGGCCCTCGCACACTTCCGGCGAACAGCCGTGTCCGCATGTCTTGTCTCAGCGTCGATTCGACCGTGGTCGTCAGGAGTATTCGCATGTCTCGAAACAACCCCGCCCGCACCAAGTCCCGCGCCACGTCCGCCCGAAACGACACGGCGCGACGGCTGCGCCCGGGCGGCAACAAGAAGTTCTTGGCCGGACTCGCGCTCTTCGCGGCGGTGTGTCTGCTGTCCCTCGCCGTTTTCCAGATGCTGGGGGCGGAGGATTCCGACGCATCGGCCGGGACCGCCAGCACCGATCCGCGCTTCGCCGAACTCGCCAAGGTCGCGCGCCGCGACGCGGCCGATCCGCTCGCCCTGGGCCGCGTCGACGCCCCGGTGGTGATGGTGGAGTACTCGGATTTCCAGTGCCCGTTCTGCCGCACCTTCGGCCGCAAGATCGAACCCGAACTCATCGCCCGCTACGTCGACCAGGGTGTGCTGCGCATCGAGTGGCGCAATTTCGCGATCTTCGGCCCGGAGTCGGAGAACTCGGCGCGTGCCGCGTGGGCGGCCGGGCAGCAGGGCAGGTTCTGGGAGTTCCACAACACCCTCATGGCCAATGCCCCGGAGAAGAAGAACACCGGCGAACTCACCCCCGAGCGACTGGCCGAACTCGCCGCACAGGCGGGCGTGGCGGATATGGCGAAGTTCCGCGCCGATCAGCAGTCGCAGGCCGCCGCGGCGGCCATCGGGAAGGACGCGGCCGAGGCGTACGCGCTGGGCGCGTCCTCCACGCCGACCTTCCTGATCAATGGCCGCCCGGTGCTCGGCGCGCAGCCGGTCGAGCAGTTCGCCGCCGTGATCGAGGCGGCCCGCGCCGCGGCGGAGCAGGCGAAATGAGCGGCACCGTAGGCTTTTTCGCGGCCTTCCTCGGTGGTCTGCTGGCCCTGGTGAGCCCGTGCAGCGCGCTGCTGCTCCCCAGCTTCTTCGCCTACTCCTTCGATTCCCCCGGCACCCTGCTCGGACGCACCGCCATGTTCTACCTCGGCCTGTCCACCACCCTCGTACCCCTCGGCATCGCCGGATCCTTCGCGGGCCGCCTGCTGTCCGAGCACCGGCAACTGCTCATCGCCGTCGGCGGCTGGACCATAATCTGCCTGGGCGTGCTGCAGATCCTCGGTCGAGGTTTCGCCTTCGGCTTCGCCCAGCGCGCCGCCGCGCGGCAGGGACGGGCGCAGCGCTCCGGCGCGGTCTACCTGCTCGGCCTGGTCTACGGCCTGGCCGGTTTCTGCGCCGGACCGATCCTCGGCTCGATCCTGGCGGTCGCGGCCGTCGGCGGGTCCCCGGTGCAAGGCGGTCTGCTCCTGGCGGTGTACGCACTGGGCATGGCCGCGCCCCTGTTCGTCCTGGCCATACTGTGGGACCGTTTCGAACTCGGTCGCAAGCGTTGGCTGCGCGGTCGAACCCTCACCGTCGGCAGGCTGGAGTTGCACACCACCTCGCTGCTGTCCGGCCTGTTCTTCATCCTGCTCGGGGCACTGTTCCTGATCTTCGACGGCACCGCGGCCCTGCCCGGGATCCTCGGCGCGGACACGGAATTCGCGCTCGAAACCACGGTGCAGCGCCTCGGCGCGGCCGTCTCCGACACCACGGTGCTGGCGATTCTCGGCGCGGCGGTGCTGGGCGTGGTCGGCTGGCGGCTGCTGCGCTCGGCGGACAGCGAGCGCGTCGACAGCTGAGCGGATGCGTGCCGAGTCATGGCCGCTGACAACAGCTTTCGTCTACTGTCGAGACAGCGCCGTCGAACAGCGATCGAATGATCGGAGGTGGTATGCGGGAGATCGGACGTCGGCACCTGTTCGGTCTGGCCGGGGCGGCCGCGGTCGCTCTGCCGCTCTCCTGTGCGCGCGAGGCGCAGCCGCCGCGCGGGGACGAAGTGGCGCGCTGGGTCGGCGAGGTGGCCGAGCTGACCTCCTATCCGACCGTCGATGAGCTCAACGCCGCCATGGACAGATTGGCCGCCGAATTCCCCGACCGGGTGTCGGTCGCCGAGTTGGGGCGGTCGAGGGCGGGTGAGCCCATACGCGTGGTGCGGATCGGCACCGGCGCGCATTCCATCGCTGTGCTCGGCAACCCGCATCCGAACGAGCCGATCGGTATGGCAACCATTCGGCATCTCACCGCGCGGTTGACCGACGATCCCGCCATGCTCGAAGCACTCGATGCCACATGGCATTTCGTGCCCTGTGTGGATCCGGACGGCACCCGGCTGAACGAGGGCTGGTACCCCGGACCGCACACCCGCACCTCGGTCGGGCGGCACTTCTACCGCCCGCCCACCGCCGAACAGCCGGAATGGTGCTTTCCGACAGAGTGGCGCGGGCGGGCGTTCGGGACGCCGATGCCCGAGACCCAGGCGCTCATGCGACTCATCGACGACAGTCGTCCGGCCTTCATCGCCTCGCTGCACAATGCCGATTTCGGCGGCGGCTTCTTCTACACCTCCGGCGGGGATACGAGCTACTGGTCGGCGCTGACCGATCGGCTCACCGCCGCCGACATCCCGATCCACGGCGGGCAGCCCGACGCGCCGGGCGCTCGGCGCAATGCCGACGGCGTCTTCGCGCTGCCCACCATCGTGACCATGTCCGATGCCGTCGACGCGGTGGGAGTCGATCCGCTGACCGCGTTCTCCGGCGGCGGCGTCCTGGACTACTCGGCGCGGTATCGGTCCGCGGTGCTGGTCGCCGAGCTGCCGCTGTGGACCGATCCGCGCGTTGCCGACGACACACCGAGCGGGCAGGCGCTGTCCGTGGTCATGGACAAGGCCGCCGCGGCCTACGGGGACCTCGCGCGTCTGGTGGGGGAAGCCCTCGACCCGGTCACCGGAGGCAGTGAGCCGGGACCGCTGGAGCGCGCGGTGCGGGCCATGGCCGCATCGCTTCCGGAGATGGTGACGATGAAACTCCAAGAGGGGCAGCAGGATCGGATCGCCACCGTGGGCGAGGTGTGGACCGAGGAGTACGTGTGGGTGGGCATGCTGCGCCTGCGGCTGGGCGGCATGCTGCTGCGGGTCCTCGACGACTATGTGGCGCGGGGCGTCGCGGCGGCCGGGGTGCAGCGCGCCCGGGTGGCGGCGCTGTTCGACCGCTGGTCGGCCGATATCGAGAGTGTCGCGCCGGGCCAGCCCGTGCCACCGCGGCGACTGGTCGAGGTGCAGTCCGCCGCCATCCTGACCGGGGTCGTGCGGGTGCGCGACGGGCTGCCCGTCTGAAACCGGCCGCGCCGTGGGTGTGAAATCAACCCAGGCAACATTCTCGTAACGTGGTTCCGCATAGACTGGGCGGTGCGTCGCCGCCGTGCGGGAGAGTTCCGGTACCCACCGGACGCCGAAGGAGCAGCACCTCCCCGTCAATCTCTCAGGCACAAGGGACCGTACGGAGATTCGACGCCTCTGGAAAGCGGTGGTTCGCGAGCCACCCGCCCATGGGGAAAGGGCACCGCTCACCAAGCGGGCCCGAATCTCTCAGGCTCCACGACAGAGGGGGAGGGCACCCGACTGTCGACCGACTGGTCGACCCGCCCGAACCCTGGAGCTGCCGTGCAGAATCGATCCTTCGCCGATCGCCATATCGGACCCGACAGCGGAGAGACCGACCGCATCCTGTCCGCCATCGGTATCGGATCGCTGGACGAACTCGCCGCGCGGGCCGTGCCCGCCAGCATTCTCGACCCCGCCGCCGCCAACGGCCTGGCCGCACTGCCGCCCGCGCTCACCGAACACGAGGCGCTCGCCGAACTGGCCGAGCTGGCGAACTCGAATACGGTGGCCACCACCATGATCGGGCTCGGGTACTACGACACCCTCACCCCGCCGGTGCTGGTGCGCAACCTGCTCGAGAATCCGGCCTGGTACACCGCGTACACGCCCTATCAGCCGGAGATCTCGCAGGGCCGCCTCGAAGCGCTGCTCAACTTCCAGACCATGGTGTCGGATCTGACCGGTATGGAGGTGGCCAACGCCTCCATGCTGGACGAGGCCACCGCCGCCGCCGAGGCCATGACGCTGCTGCAGCGGGCCAATCGCAAGAGCAAGTCGAACCGGCTGCTCATCGACGTCGACCTGTTCCCGCAGACGCGCACCGTGCTCTACACGCGTGCCGAGCCGCTGGGCATCGAGATCGTGGAAGCCGATCTGTCCAATGCCGAACTGCCCGAAGGGGAATTCTTCGGTGTGATCGGCCAGCTGCCGGGCGCTTCGGGGCGGATCGTGGACTGGAAGCCCGTCATCGACGCCGCGCACGAGCGTGGCGCGCTGGTGGCGGTCGGCGCGGATCTGCTCGCGCTGACGCTCATCACCGCACCGGGGGAGCAGGGCGCGGACGCCTGCTTCGGCACCACCCAGCGCTTCGGCGTGCCGCTCGGCTTCGGCGGACCGCACGCCGGATACCTCGCGGTGCACTCCACGCACGCGCGCCAACTGCCGGGCCGACTGGTCGGCGTCTCGGTGGACGCCGACGGCAACACCGCCTACCGCCTCGCCCTACAAACGCGTGAACAGCACATTCGCCGGGAGAAGGCGACCTCGAACATCTGCACCGCCCAGGTGCTGCTGGCCATCGTCGCCGCCATGTACGCCTCCTACCACGGGGCCGAGGGGCTGCGGCAGATCGCGCGCCGCGTGCACGGGCACGCGCAGTGGCTGGCCGCCGGACTCGGCGACGCGGTGGTGCACCAGACCTTCTTCGACACCGTGCTGGTGAAGGTGCCCGGCGGCGCGGAGAACATCGTCGCCAAGGCGAAGGGGGCCGGAATCAACCTGCGCCTCGTCGACGCCGACCACGTGGGTATCGCCTGCGACGAGGCGACCACCGACGCGCACGTGGTGGCCGTCCTCGACTGCTTCGGCGCGGAGATCCCGGTGGGTCCCGAGGGCGCGCTGTTCCACGGCAAGCAGCGCCCGCACATCGAGAACCGCACCTCGGAATTCCTCACCGCCCCGGCGTTCACCAAGTACCACACCGAGACCGCCATGCTGCGCTACCTGCGCGCGCTCTCGGACAAGGACATCGCCTTGGACCGCAGCATGATTCCGCTCGGCTCCTGCACCATGAAGCTCAATGCCACCGCGGAGATGGAGTCCATCACCTGGCCGGGCTTCAACCGCGTGCACCCCTACGCCCCCGAGAGCGACGCCCCGGGCCTGCGCACCCTCATCGCCGATCTGGAGGGCTGGCTCTGCGCGGTCACCGGTTACGACCGAGTCTCGTTGCAGCCCAACGCCGGAAGCCAGGGCGAGTACGCGGGCCTGCTCGCCATTCGCCGCTACCACCTGGATCGCGGTGACACGCACCGGGATACGTGCCTGATCCCCTCCAGCGCGCACGGCACCAACGCCGCCTCGGCCGCCATGGTCGGCATGCGGGTCGAGGTCGTGAAGTGCCGGGAGAACGGCGATGTCGATCTCGACGACCTGCGCGCCAAGATCGCCGACCACGCCGACCGGCTGGCCTGCATCATGATCACCTACCCGTCCACGCACGGCGTGTACGAGCACGAGGTCGCCGAGCTGTGCGGTCTGGTGCACGACGCGGGCGGTCAGGTCTACGTCGACGGCGCGAACCTGAATGCCCTTGTCGGCCTTGCCCGTCCGGGCAAGTTCGGCGGCGATGTCAGCCACCTGAACCTGCACAAGACCTTCTGCATCCCGCACGGCGGCGGCGGGCCGGGTGTCGGTCCGGTCGCGGTGCGCGAGCATCTGGCCAAGTACCTGCCAGGCAACCCCCTGGAGCAGGGCTCGCACGCGGTGTCGGCGGCCGAATTCGGTTCCGCCTCCATCCTTCCCATCACCTGGGCCTACATTCGCATGATGGGCGCCGACGGCCTGCGCCGCGCCACCCTCACCGCCATCGCCTCGGCCAATTACATCGCCAAGCGACTCGACGAGCACTTCCCGGTGCTCTACACCGGCGAGAACGGCATGGTCGCCCACGAGTGCATCCTCGACCTGCGCGAGATCACCAAGCGCACCGGCGTCACCGTCGACGATGTGGCGAAGCGCCTGGCGGACTACGGTTTCCACGCCCCGACCATGAGCTTCCCGGTCGCGGGCACCTTGATGGTCGAACCCACCGAGAGCGAGAACCTCGAGGAGATCGACGCCTTCTGTGACGCCATGATCGCCATCAAGGCCGAGATCGACCAGGTCGCCGCGGGCGTCTGGCCGGTCGACGACAACCCGCTGCGCGGCGCCCCCCACACCGCGGAATGCCTTGTCGGCGAATGGAATCACCCCTACACCCGCGAAACCGCCGTCTACCCCCGCGGCGTCAAGCACGCCCGCGCCAAGGTCTGGCCCTCCGTCCGCCGCATCGACGGTGCCTACGGCGACCGCAACCTGGTCTGCTCCTGCCCACCCTTGGACGCCTACACCGACTGACAGCGGTCACCGGATACGGCACAGCGCCCCATCGGTCGGAAAACCGATGGGGCGCTGTGCGTTCCGTTCGGTGGTGCCCGGCCGTCAGACGGTGGCGGGCTTCCAGGTGGCCACGGCCCAGATGACGAACGCGTCGAGGGCGATGATGACGATCGACCAGATCGGGTAGTAGGGCAGCCACAGGAAGTTGGCGATGAGCGAGAGCGCGGCGAAGACGATGGCGGCCGCGCGACCCCAGGTGGTGCCCATCATGAGGCCGATGGCGGAGACGACCACGATGATGCCGAGGACGATGTGGATCCAGCCCCAGCCCGTCGTGTTCAGCTTGTAGACGTAGTCGTTCACGCCCACGATGAGCAGATCGTCCTCGGCGAGGGCGGAGATGCCCTCCAGGATCGACAGCACGCCGACGACCAAGAGCAGGACCGCCGCCGCGATGGACGTTCCGGCGGCAATCCCCTGTTTCACGGGACTTTCGATGCCCGTTGTGTGCGCCATGATGTACCCCTTCGGTGGAGAGACGCTTCCTGTCCCGAATCTCCCACGAGTTAGCTGCTGGTTTGCGACGACATGCCGAAGGGGGTGCGGGTCAGGGCGTGGTGAGGGCCTGGTTCATGGCTGTTCCGAAGGCGAGCTCATTGGTGGACGGCACCGGCGTGTAGGTGCCACCGGTTCGCTCGGCCAGAGTGCGCAGTGTCTGGGTGCCTTGACCGCCGATCACGATGACATCCACGCGCACCGGGCGGGCCGGGTCGGTGGCGGCGGCGATATCGGCGAGCAGTTGATCGCCGGTGATGGGGGAGTCGTCGGTCGGCCCGTCGGTGACGAGCAGCACCGAATTCGTCTGTCCCGGTACATATCCCGCGACGGCGGCGCGGTAGGCGGCCTCCAGCGTGGGGTAGGCGCGGTCCGGCTGGGTGGTGGTCGGGGCGACCGTGCCCAGCGCCTGGACCAGTTCGGCGCGGTGGGCGTCGGTGAGCGTCGCGGTCGGCGACACGATCTTGTACGGCTGGGTGCCGACCAGGTCCTTGCCGAAGGTCCAGACACCCAGACCGAAGTCGGGCGGCATGACGTTCATGGTGGATTGCAGCGCGCCGAGGGTGTTGCCCAGGCGCGTCAGGGTGCCGTCGGTGCTCGCCATGGAGGCGGAGACGTCGAGCAGCACCGTCGACGACACGCCCAGCACCGGATGGGCGAGCACCTTGTGCACCTGCTCGAGCACCGCCTTGTCCGGCACCGCCGGGCTGGTGGGCGGCGCCGCCCCGAAACCGTTGTCGGTGAACAGCTTCGCCTGTTCCGGTGCGCGCAGATAGTCGGCGAAGAGGCTGGCGCCGAGATTCTGGGTCTGATCCACCCAGGGACCGGTCAGCAGCGCCGCCGGATGATCGGCCACGGGGGCGTTGCCGAGCGGACGGAAGACGGTGAGCCCGCCCTTGGCCTTGATCTGCTGTTCGGTGGCGGTCACCGCGTGGATCGGCGCGTTCGGCAGATCGGTGGCGGCGGCCGCGTCGCTCAGCGCCCGGTCCAGGTCGTCGACCTCGGGCGCACCGGCGGCCAGTCGCGAGACCGCCGAGACCACCTGGCCCGATCCGGCCGCCTCGGCGGTGAGCGGATCCGAGCCGGACACCCCGGAGCCGACGGCGAGCGCGGCGGCCAGGCTGTCGTCTCCGGCGGGCAGCGCCAGCCGCAGCGCGCCCCAGCCGCCGAGTCCGATCTCGGCGAGCGAACCCTGTTGCAGCCGAGGCAGATCCGACCATGTCACCTGGGCGGCCTCCAGCGCGCGGCGCAGTTCGTCGGGGGCGGCGAGCGCGATCGGGCTCACCGCGATCGGCGCGGGCGCGCCCTCGATGAGCCCCGGCACCCGCATGAGCTCCACCGACCGCGAGGAGTCCGGAATCCACAGCGCGGGCTGCACGCCCAACGCGGCATTCCAGGGATCGCTGGAGGTGAAGGCGGCCACCATGGCCGCCGACGGTTGCGGTGTCACGGCGACCTGCGCACAGTGGTCGCGCACGCGTGGCTTGGTGGCGTTGTACCGGTCGGCGGCGGCGCGCACCGGTGCGGCGATATCCGGGTCGACGGTCACATTCACCACGACGGTGCCCTCGGCGCAGCTCGCGGCGGCGGCCTCGTCACGATCCTTGGCCCGCTCCTGCAACCAGCTCCACCCGACGACGGCGACCGCTAGCAGGACCACCGCCACCAACGCGATAACTGGCCCCTTGCTGACACCTCGTGACCCGCCCGCGGCGCGATGAGTTCCCACGATCTTCAGTGTATGTTCACGGGCTGTTAGCCCCGCAGGTCAGGCGGGCAAAGGGGGCGAACAGGGATTCCGTCGGGGACCGCGAACATCAGCACGGGCACCATCCTGCCCCGAAAATCCGCCTTCCACGAATCGAGGCCGCCGCGGTGCGCTGGGCACGGCGGCGGCCTCGGCGCTCACGGCGCGGTCAGTCGCGGATCATCTTGCCGCGGTCGTACTCGTGGCCGCCCCACACACCGGACTGGCCGGTGCGGGACGCGAATTCACCGCATTCGCGCCGGATCGGGCAGCCCGCGCAGATGCCGCGCGCGTACTCGAAGTCCTCCGAGGGGTACGGGAACCACGCGTCGTGGTTCCGGTCGCCCTTGCAGGCCGCGTGCTGCCAGTAGTCCTTCGAGTCGGAGATGGGGAGCAGATCCGCAAGGGTCAGCTCCTGAACTGCTGTTTTCGTCATCGGATCTCGCTCCTTTCGTTCCGATCACGTGTTTCTACGGTGGTGTCTCGTTCGGCTAGGACGCCGCCAGTTCCTTCCAGATCCGACGCTGTCGCTTCGCCATGTCGTTGGGGGCCTTGGGCTCCCACAGCAGGCGCATCCCGGCCTCCTGGGGAGTCCGGTCCGCCTTGGTCGCATTGCACGTCCCGCACGCGGCGATGAGGTTGTCCCAGGTGTTGGGGCCACCCCGGCTGCGCGGGCGGATGTGGTCCACGGTGCGGGCCCATCCGGCGCAGTAGCCGCAGCGGTAGCCGTCCCGTCGCAGCACCGCGGGGAGGGTGGCGCGGCTGCCGTCGGTCACCGTCACGCTGTGCTCGAGGTAGACGTAGCGCAGCAGTCGGATGGTCTCGGGCAGCGCGATCTCCAGGCGCTGGGAACGCACCGGGAAGTGCGGCTCGCGATCGGTCACCGGCTCGGCGGCGCCGGTGATGAGCAGCACCACCGCGCGTTCGGCGCGGATCTCGGTCAGTGCCTCGTAGGAGGCGTTGAGCAGCAGCACTCCGCTGTGTATCCAGTTGTCTACGGTTGTTTCCGGGTCGTCGGCAGGACGGAACGTCATGGGGGTCACCATGTTTCGTGAAAAGGAAGGAAAGAGACGAAGAGGAGAGCGGCGGGTCAGACCCGCTCGGCGAGGCGGCCGATGGCCGGGCCGAACAAGGTCATTCCGCTGTCGCCGCGTAGCGCGCGCTGGTTGCCGCGCCGCGCTGGCTGGCGCTCTCGTGTGTGCTCCGGATGCAAAGCCGCCTCCTCCTTCCTGGTAGTCGCCGACCTGGGAGGTCGGGATGATCATCGTCGAAACTCATGGTGGCACAACGGACATACCGTTGTCGGGTGATTTTTCCGCCCCCGCCGGAAGGGTGCCGTAGACAGCGGCGAGCCCCTCCGCCGTACTCGTACAACGGGTAATTGCCCGGTTTTGTTTCAGTGAAACGGATTACGGATTCACAACGGTGCGATCGGCACCAAGGAGAACATCCCCCAGCCGCGGCGCGGATAGGCGTAGCGCAGGACGTGCGCGTACATGGCGGTCCACTCGCCGCCCTCGAGCGGCCGGATGCGGATCGGCCGCGGCGCCATGTCGATCGGCGGGATATCGGTCGACCAGAGCCGATCCCACTCGGCGGCGGGCGAGCACCTCTCGGTGATCTCCGCGATGCGCTCGGGCGGGGTGAAGCCCGGGGCCATGTGCCGGAACGCCTGCACCATGACGTGCGTCTCCCGTTCCCAGTCCTCGACCACTTGGCGGGCTCGCGGATCGAGCAGCATCCACACCATGATGTTGCCGCCGGGTCGCAACCCGGGGAATGCGCGCAGGAAGGCGGCATTGGCGGCGAGGAGATCCTGGGCGGGGGCGATGTTGAAGCAGGCCGGATGCGGGAGGCTGTGCAGGAAGTCCAGTTCCGACCGGGTGGGCGCGGGTTCGGCGTTGGCGAGCGTGCTCAGCTCCGGCTGCAGGATGGCGGCGCAGTAGTCGCGGAAGACCGACGGAACCTCGAGGGCGTCGAAGAGTACCGCCAGCGCGGCGGGGGTGGGCTGGCGGGTGCCCTGCTCGATCTTCTGGATGAGGCCCTCGGAGATCGACGCCCTGCGGGCCAGCTCGGCCCGGGTCAGCCGGGCCGCCTCGCGGCGTTCGCGCAGGTAACCCGCGATGGCCAGATGGGGCTCGACCACCCGTGCTACCTCCACACTCACTCGCCGACTACCCGACGAACCTACCGGTTCGCGTCCGCGCGCCCGACAGCCACCGGTACGCGGTGATCGGATCCGCGTGATTCCAATCGTGGCCGGGCCGGGCGTGCGCTGCTGTGATGGGTCGGGGCTCGGTGGTCGCCGATCCGTTGCTGAGCCCGCTGCGTGCCGTCCACCACCGGACGCATCACGTCGTTTAGGCTGCGAGGGCTCGCACATTCGGTGACCACACGCGGTCGGGTACCGGCCCGTCCGCGGTCGACGAGGGGAAACCCGTGCATTTGTGGAGCTATGTCCGAGGACGGGGTGAGACCCTCGCGTTCCTCACCTATCAGCACGCGTCGCTGGCCTTCCAGACGGTGCTGGTCGGCACCCTGGTCGCGGTGGTGATCGCCGTGCTGGTCTATCGGCTGCCGCTGCTGTCCTCGCTGACGCTCACCTCGAGTCGGGTGGCGCTGACCATTCCGTCGCTGGCGCTGCTGGCCTTGCTGCTGGTTCCGTTCGGGTTGGGGGTGGTGCCGTCGTTCATCATGTTGGCGTTCTTCGCGGCGCTGCCGGTGATCGGCAATGCCATCGTGGGCCTGCGGTCGGTGCCCGGATCGGTCATCGAGTCGGCGCGCGGAATCGGGTTGTCGCGCTGGCGGATTCTGCTGACCATCGAACTGCCCATCGCCTGGCCGGTGATCCTCACCGGGATTCGGGTGTCCACGCAGATGATCGTCGGTGTCGCCGCCATTGTGGCGTATGTGCTCGGGCCGGGGCTCGGGTCGCTCATCTTCAATGGCCTGTCGCGGCTCGGTGGCGCGAATTCGCTCGAAATGGCTTTGACCGGAACCATTCTCATCGTCTTCATCGCGTTGGTGTTCGACGCGCTGCTCGTCCTGCTGGGACGTCTCACCATTGCGAAGGGACTGTCATGACCGAGGTGACCAGCCAGTCCGCTCCCGGGTCGGAGCGCAATGTGACCGGTGCGGCCATCACCCTCGACGGGGTGGTCAAGCGGTATCGGGGGCAGGAGCGGCCCGCGGTCGAGCGGTTGGATCTGGAGATCGAGGCGGGGCAGATCGTGGCGTTCGTCGGGCCGTCCGGATGCGGTAAGACGACCACGCTCAAGATGATCAATCGACTGATCGAGCCGACCGAGGGCCGGATCTTCATCGACGGGCGCGATGTCACCCGGGAGGATCCGGACAAGTTGCGGCAGTCCATCGGGTATGTCATTCAGTCCGGCGGATTGTTCCCGCACTGGTCGGTGGCGAAGAATATCGGGGCCATACCGAGGGTGCTCGGCTGGGACAAGAAGCGCATTGCCGAGCGCACCGAATATCTGCTCGACCTGGTGGGCCTGGATCCCGAGACCTTCGCCGATCGGCTGCCCAAGGATATGTCCGGCGGCCAGCAGCAGCGCGTCGGGGTGGCGCGGGCGCTCGCGGCGGACCCGCCGGTGCTGCTCATGGACGAGCCGTTCGGCGCGGTCGATCCGATCACGCGAGTTCGGTTGCAGGACAGTCTGATCGCCATTCAGCACGAGCTCGGCAAGACGATTGTCATTGTCACGCACGATTTCGAGGAGGCGACCAAACTCGGGGACAAAGTGCTGATTCTCTCCGAGGGCGGTCATATCGAGCAGTACGCGACCCCGGAGGAGATCCTCACCGATCCGGCGACGCCGTTCGTGCGCGAATTCGTGGGCTCCGGCGCGAAATTGGCGTACCTGACGGTGTCGCGGGTGCGAGATGTGCCGCACGACAAGGTGATCACGGCGCGGATCGGGGAGTCGTCGCAGGAGGTCATCGCGCGGGCGGAGGCGGCGGGGCATTCGTGGATCGTGGTGGTGGATCGGGCGGGGCGGCCGAGGTCGTGGCCGTCGCTGGGGGAGGTGGCGAGCAAACCGGAGATCTCCGACTATCTCGATCGGCGGCTGCCGGTGGTGGCGCGGTCGTCGACCTTGAACGACGCGCTCGACGAGATGCTCGCGACCAGCCAAGGGGCGACGCTGGTCACCGATGGGCGTGGCGCGGTGGTGGGGTCGCTGAGTATCGAGGCGGTGACGGAGGTGATTCGGTCCAAGCTGGCCGAGGGGATCGACGAGGAGTCCGAGCCGTCGTACGAGACCTATGTGGACGGTACCGATCCGGTGCCGACGCCGGTGGTGGCGGCCGATGACGAACCGGGATCGGTGGGGTCGTCGTGAATCGGCTGCGGCGGATGCCGATCGACGTGTGGTTCGAACCGCTCATCATTCTGGTGATCGGGGTCGGGTATGTGGTCTGGTATCGGGCGCAGACGTTCACCGCGACCGAGAGCGCGTCGCTGGGGTGGGCGAATCTGCAGAGCACGATTCTGGCGCATATCAAATTGACGGTGGTGGCGACGCTGATCGTGGTGCTCGTCGCGATTCCGCTGGGTATCGCGTTGACGCGGCCAGCGTTGAAACGGTGGGAGCCGATCGCCGTGAATTTCGCGAATATCGGGCAGGCAGCGCCCGCCGTGGGTCTGCTCGTGTTGTTCACGTTCTGGCTGGGCACCGGATTCCGTACGGCGATAGTGGGTCTCGTCGTCTACGCGATCCTGCCCATTCTGCAGAACACGATCGTGGGGCTGCGGCAGGTGGATCAGCGCATTATCGAGGCGTCGCGGGGGATCGGGTATTCGGCCAGCCGCACGCTGTTCCAGGTGGAGTTGCCGCTGGCGGTGCCGGTGATTCTCAATGGTGTGCGGACCGCGCTGGTGATTCTGGTCGGCACCGCCACCTTGAGCACCTTCATCGGCGCGACCAGTCTCGGCACGCTCATCACCACCGGGGTCACGCTGTTCCTGCCGAAGCTGCTCATCTCCGGGGCGGTGCTGGTCGGGTTGTTGGCATTGATCATCGACTGGCTGGGCAGGTTGGTCGAACTGGCGGCGACTCCGCGAGGTGTGGCATGAAAACCGCACGCGCACAACTCGTCACGGTGTCGGTGATCATGGCGCTGCTGGCCGGATGTGGTCTGGTGAGCTCGTCGGGGACATTCCACGACGCGAGCCTGCCGGATGGCTCCACGCCGCTCGACGGCGCGAAACTCACCGTCACGTCCAAGAGCTTCACCGAGGGCGTCATTCTCGGCAAGATCACCGCCACCTACCTTGCCGCCGCCGGAGCCGACATCACCGACCTCACCGGCGCTCCCGGCTCCGCCTCCTCCCGTCAGGCCCAACTCAACGGCGACGCCGACATCCTCTGGGAGTACACCGGCACCGGCTGGGTCAACTACCACAACCAGACCGAGACCATCGTCGACCCGCACGAACTCTGGCAGCGGGTGCACGACATCGAAAAGCAAGACTACGACCTGGAATGGCTGCCCCCCGCCAACTTCAACGACACCTACGCCTTCGGCGCCTCGTCGGCGAACGCCCAACGCCTGCAAGTGAAATCCCTCTCCGACGTGGCGGCCCTCCCCGTCCCCGACCGCACCTTCTGCGTCGACGACGAATTCTTCAGCCGCTCCGACGGTTTCATCCCCATGCTCGCCAAATACGGCATCCCCTACAACGACCCGAACGGCGTCCCCACCCACAACGTCACCCGCATGGACGCCGGAGTCGTCTACACCGCCACCGCCAAAGGCTCCCCCTGCAACTTCGGCATGATCTACACCACCGACGGCCGAGTGAAAAAACTCGACCTGGTAGTCCTCGAGGACGACAAGAGCTTCTTCCTCCCCTACAGCGGCACAGCCGTAGTCCGAGGCCCGGTCCTAGCCGCCAACCCCGAAATAGCCTCCCTCCTGGCCACCATCTCCCAACGCCTCACCGACAACCTCATGCAAGACCTCAACGGCCGAGTAGACATAGACGGCGAAGACCCCTCCGACGTCGCCTACGACTGGCTCAAATCCGAAAACCTCATCACCTAGCCATAATTCAGGATTCGAGGAGGAAGGGTGCGATTCGATCGGAGACGGAGCGGGCTGACTTTCCGGTAGGGCCGAAATGGTCGAGACCCTGCATGGTTTCGAGGGTGGCGTGGGGGAGCGTGCTGGCGAAGGTGTCGAGTTCTGCTCGGGTCGCCGCGGAGGTGCGACTTCCACAGAGGATCAGGGTGCTGGCGGAGAGGGTGGCGAATTCGCGGAGGCGGTGTCGTTGGGCCGCCAATTGTTCGTGTTCGGCCAGGTTGGCTTCGAGGAGGGGGCGCATTCGGTGCCAGCGTTGGCCGCGGAAGCCGATGCGCAGGGCGGTGCGTAGGTACCAGTGGGGGAGTTTGGTTACGAATTGGGGTGCGCCGCCGGAGCCTTGGATGAAGTGGGCGAAAGCGCCGTGGGGATCGTTGGCGGCTAGGCGGGTGCGGTATGGGGTCATCCAGGCGGTGGGTGTGTGGCTGCCGGGGGTGCCTGGTTCGTAGAGGGCTATGTGGTCGAAAATTGGTGTGATGCGGGCGGTTTCGAGGATCGCCAGGCCGCCGTAGCTGTGGCCGAAGGCCAGGCGGGCGTGGGTGGCGGCGTGGATGGCGCGGAGGTCGTCGGCTTCCTTTCGGAGGCTGTAGTCGGGGCCGAGGGGGCCGCTCGCGCCGCGGCCGCGTCGTTCGACGAGATGGACTGTGCAGGAACGAGCCAGGTGCGATGCCAGAGGCAGGTAGTCCGCTGCCGTGGACAGGGCACCGCCGACGACGATCACGCCGGGTCCGTTGCCCATCGATCGGTAGCTGATCGTTGTACCGTCCGCCGAGACGACCGAGCCTTCTCGAGTCGATGGGGTCTGGGTTTCACCATTCATGTGAGTGCCTCCAGGTGCTCGAAGGTGGTCAGTAGACGCGCGGTGTCGCGCGCGTATTCGTCGTAGGAGACACCGCTTTCGGCGACCACGGTCGCGAGTCGTTCTTCGAGGCCGTGCTGTGCGGCGGCCACCAGCCGCTTCCCATCGTCGGTGAGGGTGAGCAGTCGACTTCGCCCACCGTCCGGGTGGGGTTGGACCGCGAGTAGTCCCTCCGCGGCCAGCACGGTCGTCATGCGACTGACCGACGGCTCTGTCACGCCGAGTCGGTCGGCGAGCGCGCGCTGCGTCGAGGCGCCCAATTCGCCGACGAAGGTCAGCGCGAGGAATCGGCTGTAGGAGACGCCGTGTTCCGCGCGCAGGATTCGATCGGCCGCCCGGTCCAGTCGAGCGGTGAGAACGTGCAGGTCGAAGCTCAGTTTTCGCTCCATGACCTAATATAACATGCTAAGTTAGCAAGGCAAGTTGCCTGTCGAGGGCAAGCGGCCTCGGCAATGAAATGCCCCCGGTCGACAGTGTCGACCGGGGGCATCTCGTCAATGCGGTTGTGCGGCTTACGCGCAGAACTTCGCGTTGTACTCCTTGGCCTCGCGGCGGCGGCGGTGCAGGATCGGCTCGGTGTAGCCGTTGGGCTGCTTGGTGCCCTCGAGGACCAGTTCCTTGGCGGCCTGGAAGGCGATGCTGGACGCGAAGTCCGGAGCCATCGGGCGGTACAGGGGGTCACCGGCGTTCTGGCGGTCGACCACGGGGGCCATGCGCTCCAGGGAGGCGACGACGTCGTCTTCGGAGACGATGCCGTGGCGCAGCCAGTTGGCCATCAGCTGGGAGGAGATGCGCAGGGTGGCGCGGTCCTCCATGAGGCCGATGTCCTTGATGTCGGGGACCTTCGAGCAGCCGACGCCCTGGTCGATCCAGCGCACCACGTAGCCGAGGATGCCCTGGGAGTTGTTGTCGAGCTCCTGGCGGATCTCCTCGGCCGACCACTCGGGGTTGGCGGCGAGCGGGATCTCGAGGATCTCGTCGACGGTGGCGCGGGGGCCGCCCTTGGCGATCTCGGCCTGCCGCTTGAACACGTCCACCAGGTGGTAGTGCGTGGCGTGCAGGGTGGCGGCGGTGGGCGAGGGCACCCACGCGGTGTTCGCGCCGGACTTGGGGTGGCCGATCTTCTGGACCAACATCTCGGCCATCAGATCGGGCATGGCCCACATGCCCTTGCCGATCTGCGCCTTACCGGGCAGGCCGGTGGCGATACCGGTGTCGACATTCCAGTCCTCGTAGGACTTGATCCACTGCTGACCCTTCATCTCGGCCTTGCGGACCATCGGCCCGGCCTCCATGGAGGTGTGGATCTCGTCGCCGGTGCGGTCCAGGAAGCCGGTGTTGATGAACACGACCCGGTCCTTGGCGGCGTGGATGGACGCCTTCAGGTTCACCGTGGTGCGGCGCTCCTCGTCCATGATGCCGACCTTGAGGGTGTTCGCGGGCAGGCCCACGACCTCCTCGATCCGGCCGAACAGCTCATTGGTGAAGGCCACCTCGTCCGGGCCGTGCATCTTCGGCTTCACGATGTAGATCGAGCCGGTGCGGGTGTTCTTCAGCTTGGTGTCACCATTGAGCGCGTGCTTGGCGGCCAGCACGGTGATGAGGCCGTCCAGAATGCCCTCGGGCACCTCGTTGCCCTCGGCGTCGAGGATGGCGTCGGAGGTCATGAGGTGGCCCACATTGCGCACGAACAGCAGCGAACGGCCGTGCAGCACCAACTCGGAACCGTCCAGCGCGGTGTACACGCGGTCGGGGTTCATGGTGCGGGTGAAGGTCTTGCCGCCCTTCGAGACCTCTTCGGACAGTTCGCCCTTCATCAGGCCCAGCCAGTTGTGGTAGCAGAGGACCTTGTCCTCGGCGTCGACGGCCGCGACCGAATCCTCGAAGTCCATGATGGTGGTGACCGCGGACTCCAGCACCACGTCCTTGACGCCCGCGCTGTCGGTCGAGCCGATCGGCGACTCCGGGTCGATCTGGATCTCGATGTGCAGGCCGTTGTGCTTCAGCAGCACCGAGGTCGGGTTGGCCGGATCGCCCAGGTAGCCCACCAGCGCGTCGCTGTCGGCCAGGCCGATATCGGTGCCGTCCTCGAGGCCCACGACGAGTTCGCCGTCCTCGATGGAGTACTTGGTCGAGCCGATGTGCGAGCCGGTGATCAGCGGCACCGCGTCGTCGAGGAAGTTGCGGGCCCACTCGATGACCTTGTCACCGCGAACCTTGTTGTAGCTCTTGCCCTTTTCCGCGCCGTTCTCCTCGGAGATGGCATCGGTGCCGTACAGGGCGTCGTAGAGCGAACCCCAGCGCGCGTTCGCCGCGTTGATGGCGAAGCGGGCGTTCATCACCGGCACCACGAGCTGCGGGCCCGCCTGGGTGGCGATTTCGGCGTCCACGTTCTGCGTGCCGATCTGGAAATCGGCCGGTTCGGGACGCAGGTAGCCGATCTCGGTGAGGAACTGCTTGTAGGCAGCCTTGTCGTAGCCGGTGCCGGGGTTGGCACGGTGCCACTCGTCGATCTTGGCCTGGATGTCGTCGCGTTCGGCGAGCAGAGCTCGGTTACGCGGGGCGAGGTCGTTGATGACGGCCTCGGCACCCGACCAGAACGCGGCGGAGTCTACGCCGGTACCCGGAAGAGCCTCGTTCTCGACGAACTCGTGGAGAACGCGCGCGACCTGGAGCCCGCCGACCTGAATCCGCTCTGTCATCTACTGCCTCGTTTCGAGAAAGCCGGGTTTGTCAAAAAGTACGCCCGTCATGTTACTCGCGGGTATGGCGCGGGCGTTCGCGGCCTGGGATTTCCGATCCCCGGCGGGTCTTGATTGTATCGCCCGGTACATTTAATGTACTGAGCGGAACATTTCCGATCATGAAGGTGCGGCCCATGGGAAAGCCCTTGTCCGACAAGGTGGTTGTGGTGACCGGCGGCAGCCGGGGCCTGGGTCGGGAAATGGTGCTGGCCTTCGCCGAGGCCGGAGCGCACGTGGTGATTGCCAGCCGCAAGCTCGACGCGTGTGACGCACTCGCCACCGAGGTACGCGAGAAATTCGGCGTCCGGGCGCTGCCGACGGCCTGCAATGTGGGCGTGTGGGAGCAGTGCGACGCACTCGCCGCGGCGGCGTACGCGGAGTTCGGCCGGGTCGATGTCCTGGTGAACAACGCGGGCATGTCCCTGCTGTACCCGAGTCTGGACCAGGTAACCGAGGCCATGTTCGACAAGGTCATCGCCACCAATCTCAAGGGCGCGTTCCGGCTCTCGGCGCTCATCGGCGCGCGCATGGTGGCGGCGGGCGGCGGTTCGATCGTCAATATCTCCTCCATGGAGGCGACGCATCCGGAGCCCCTCGCGCTGCCCTACGCGGCGGCCAAGGCGGGCCTGGAGGCGCTGTCGAGCGGGCTCGCGCAGACCTACGGACCGACGGTGCGGGTCAACACGATTCGCTGCGGCCCGTTCGACACCGATATCGCCAAGGCGTGGCCGCCGGAGATGAAAGAGGCACTGGGCCAGCACACCGCCCTGCGTCGCATCGGCGCGCCCGCCGATATCGTCGGCGCGGCACTGTACTTCGCCTCCGACGCCTCCGCCTTCGCCTCCGGGGCCACCCTCGCCCTCGACGGCGGCTGGCGATGACCGTCGAACCGGCCCGCCGCCGCGGCCGCCCACCCGCCTCCGAGGTGAATCCGGGGGAGACGCGCGAGCGGATCATGCGCGCGGCCATGGAACTGTTCGCGGAGAAGGGCTTTCACGCCACCAGCGTCGCGGAGATCGGCGACCGCGCTGGAATCCAGCGCGGCGCGCTGTACTACCACATCGGGTCCAAGGAGGAACTGCTCTTCCAGGTGCGTCGCGGCTACACCCAACTCATGCTGGACGAGGCGCGGCGTATCGAGAACAGCGACGACCCGCCGATCGTCAAGCTGCGCAACCTGATTCGCGGCCACGTCCGGCTCATTGTCGAACATCGCCACGAGGTCACCATCGCGCTGCGCGACGCCGGAGCGCTGACCGGCGAGCGCGCCGCCGACCTCCAGGTGCTGCGCGACGGCATCCAACGCACCTGGCAGCGTGTCGTGGACGACGGCTACGCCGCGGGCGCACTGCGCACCAATGATCACGTGGTCACGAAAAGCGTTGTGGCCATGCTGAACATGGTCAGCGCCTGGTACAGCGACGAGGGCCCCTACGACCCCGACCGCATTGCCGACATTCTCACCACCACCCTCTTCGACGGTGTCGCGACACCGGCCGACAATCGATGAAAGGCTGACCATGGCTTGGGATTTCGAGACCGACCCGGAGTACCAGAAGAAACTGGACTGGGTGGCGGAGTTCGTGCGCACCGAGGTGGAGCCCCTGGATCTGCTCTATCCGGAGCCCTACGACCGGAAGAACCCGGAGATTCGGGCGCTCATGAAACCGTTGCAGGAGAAGGTGAAAGAGCAGGGCCTGTGGGCCTGCCACCTCGGCCCCGAACTCGGCGGCCCCGGCTACGGTCAGGTGAAGCTGGCGCTGCTCAACGAGGTCATCGGCACCTCCAAGTGGGCCCCGCTCGTCTTCGGCTGTCAGGCGCCGGATTCCGGCAATGCCGAGATCCTCGCCCACTTCGGCACCCCGGAGCAGAAGGCGAAGTACCTCCAGCCGTTGCTCGACGGTGAGATCGGCTCCTGCTACGTCATGACCGAGCCCACCGGCGGCTCCGATCCGACCGCGTTCAAGACCCGCGCGGTGCGCGACGGCGACGAGTGGGTCATCAACGGCGAGAAGTGGTTCAACTCGGCCGCCGAGTTCGCCTCCTTCCACATCGTCATGGTGGTCACCGATCCCGACGCCGAACCGCACAAGCGCCTGTCGATGTTCATCGTGCCCGCCGAGACGCCCGGCCTCGAGATCGTGAAGAACTTCACCGTCCCCGGCTTCAGCGAGAACGAGGGCCACCTGCGCTTCACCGATGTGCGCGTCCCCGCCGACGCGCTGCTCGGCGCGGAGGGCCTCGGCTTCATCGTCGCCCAGACCCGCCTCGGCGGCGGCCGCGTGCACCACGCCATGCGCACGGTCGCCATGGTGCGCAAGGCTTTCGACATGATGTGCGAGCGCGCGGTCTCGCGGCCCATGCGCAAGGGTGTGCTCGGCGGTCTGCAGATGACGCAGGAGAAGATCGCCGAGAGCTGGATCGAAATGGAGCAGTTCCGCCTGCTGGTGCTGCGCACCGCGTGGCGCATCGACTCCGAGCAGGACTACCGCAAGGTCCGCCACGATATCGCCGCCATCAAGGTGGCCATGCCCAAGGTCATGCACGATATCGCCCAGCGCGCCATGCACCTGCACGGCGCGATCGGCGTCAGCACCGACCTGCCGTTCGTGGACATGATGAACTACGCGCAGGTGATGGCCATCGCGGACGGTCCGACCGAGGTCCACAAGATCACCCTCGCCAAAGAGGTGCTCAAGACCTACGCGCCCGCCGACCCGGTATATCCGAGCGGTTACCGACCGGCCCTGCGCGAGCAGGCGCGCGAGCTGGTGGCGCGGCGGCTGGAACACACGGTCGGCAACCTCTGATCGGTTATCTCGACAGCAGCGCCCGCACCTCGCCGAGCAGGTCGAGCTGGCGGAAGTAGTCGCGGCCGTCGAGTCCGAGCCCGATATGGTCCGCCCCGGCCGCCGCGTACTCGCGCAGCCGGTCGGCGGCCTGTTCGGGCGAGCCCACGATGGTCACGGCCGCGACCTGCTCCGGCGTCATCTCGAAGAATCCGCCGAGGCTCTCGGTCATGGCGGCCCGGTCGTCCTCATCGTCGGGCCGGGTGCCGAGCACGCAGTGCAGGCCGATATTGGTGCGTGGCAGCGGCCGTCCGACCTCGTCGGAGAGTTCCCGCAGCCGGGCCACCGCGGCCGCGAGTTCGGTGGATGTCATACCCGAGGGCACCCAGCCGTCCGCGCGAGTCGCTATGCGCCGCAAGCTCTTCTCGCCGCTCCAACCGCCGACGAGCAGCGGCGGTATCGGCACCGCCGGGGCGAGGGTGAGCGTGGTGCCCCCGTCCGGTCCGGGGATCGTCGTCGGCTTGCCCGCGAGCAGGTCGGGCAGAAGGTCCAAGGCGGTGTCGAGCAGCCGGGCGCGCCCGCGTTCCGGGGCACCCAGCGCTCGCCAGAACGGCGACCCCGGGAATCCGCCGGTACCCAGCCCGAGCCGCACGCGATCGCCGGACACGTACTGCAAGGTCTGCACCTGTGCCGCGAGCATGGCCAGTGGCCTGGTCGGCACCGACAGCACACCGAAATCGAGGGCGATCTGTTCGGTGACCGCGGCCGCGACGGACAGGGCGACCACGGGTTCGAGGGCGGCGGAACCGTCGCCGAGCAGCACATCCGAGGCGGCGACGGCATCGAGCCCGAGGGCTTCGGCGCGCCGGGCCGCCCGCGCGATGGTCGCGGATCCCGTGTTCTCGCCCAAGGTGGGCAGTGAGACGCCGATTGTCAGCTCACTCATATCGCTCCCTTCGTCATATCTCGAGTCTGCAAGCCGAAGCGCACTCGAGGTCAAGGGCGATCGCCCCGGTCGGAAGCGGGTTCCCACTATTTGGGAATGAAACCATCCCCGCCGAAGTTGAGTGACGTGTCAACTAATGCGGCAGGAACTGGAGGTTCCCATGACGAGCACGAACACATTGCCGGGTCGCGCGGTCGGCCGCGTGGACACTCCTCGGGCGCGCGGCGGCAATCCGCAGACCGACAAGTCGGCGGCCGTGGTGCCGTTCGACTTCGAACACGGCGACCCGATCATCGGGATGGCCGAGGACTGGTACAGCAGCACCGGGTTCGACTGGCATCCACACCGGGGCTTCGAAACCATCACCTATGTGGTGGAGGGGCAACTGGAGCATCGCGACAACCGCGGCGGCCACGGTGTGCTGGAGGTCGGCGACGCGCAGTACATGACGGCGGGGCGCGGAATCATCCACTCGGAGCGGGCCTTCCGCCACGATGCGGGTGGCAGTGTGCGCACCTTGCAGGTGTGGATCAACCTGCCCGCCGCGGACAAGATGGTGGAACCCGCCTATCAGGATCTGCGTGGTGGACAGATGCCCACGCGTACGGCGGAAGGCGTTGTGGTGCGGGTGTTCTCCGGTGTCTCCGGCGGCGTGCGTGGTCCGGCGAGCAATCACGCCGAGATCACCATGATCGATGCCCGGGTGGAGCCGAATCACTCGGTGCGACAGGAGATTCCGTCCGGACAGCGCGGATTCGCCTACGTGCTGGGCGGTTCCGGTCGATTCGGTGCTGACGGTGTGCCCGTCGCGGCGGGTCAGGTGGTCCGGCTCGAGGCCGTCGAGGGCGATACGGCACTGGATGTGACCGCCGAGGGGAGCGAGCCGCTGTGGTTCGTCCTGTTCACCGGTACGCCGTTGCGTGAACCGGTGGTGCACTATGGACCGTTCGTCATGAGCACCGAACAGCAGATCTACGAGGCCGTCGCGGATTACAACGCCGGTGTGTTCGGGCCGATCCCGACGGCTTGATCCGCTAGATCCGCTGTGCCGCTTCGGCATCGACGAGTGCGCGCAGGAAGGTCGCGGGGACCTCGGGCCAATCCGGGTTCCAGCGGCCTTCTCGTTGATCGGCGTACAGGGCCCCGAGGGTGGCGACGACATGCGGTCCGCCGTCGAGGATGTAGCGGACCGACCCGTACTCGGCGCATTGGGCGGTAATGGTCGCCAGCAGCGCCTTGGCCGCTTCGGTGCTGTCGGTGGCGGCCAGGCAGGCGACCAGCAGTCGGCGCGCCTTGAGCAGTTCCCGTGGCCGGTGCACCGATTCGAGGCGATCGACCCATTCCCGCGCCCAGGTGCACGCGAGTTCTCGACTCCGCGTGGACGATTCGGCCAGCAGCAGCCGAATGGCGGTGAATTCCTCGTACAGCACCGTGAATTCGTCGATCGGATCGACCGGTTCCCGGCGGTGGTCGTAGTCCACCACCGGCAGCGCGCCGAACTCCGGATGCGGCGGCAAACCCAGACGCAGCCGCTCGTTCTCCACCTCGGCCCGCAGCCGCGGCAGTGACATCGCATGGGCCACGCGGGCACCCTCGTTCAGTCTGCGAATGGCGGCGGCGCGGTCGCCCAGCAGCGCCTTGATGCGCGCGCCGACCACATAGCGGGCCAGCTTGAAATCCACCACCCCGGCTTCGGGCCCCAACTTGTAGCCCTCGTCGAGCAGCCGCTCCGCCTCGACGATTTCGCCTCGCTCGTACAGCAATTCGCCCAGGAGCGATCCGGCCAGCCGGGCACCGTAGGAGTGGCTGCCGCCGGACTGTTTGGCGACCTTCAGCGCACCGCGGAAATACCGTTCCGCGCCCGCGATATCGAGTTGCAGGCTGGCCGCCACGCCCAGGAAGCACAGTCCGTGCACCTTGTTGTAGAAACCCTTGTTGCGCCGCATGTACGGCGCGGACCACTCCTGAATGCGCACCGCCTCGGCGAAGTCGTAGCGGTAGCCCGCGGCGAAGCTCGCCACATTCGCCGCGATGGCCACCACATACGGTGAGAGTTCGTCGGCCCGGGCGAAACACGACGCGAGCATCTCCTCGACGCCGACCAGCACGTCGGCGCGCACGGTCACCACCGCGTGCACGACCCCGGCCTCCGCGCGCAGCCGCGCCACCACCTCCGCGTCGAGGTCGTCGCTGTCGAGGGTCGATTCGGCAAGGCGCAGTGCGCGTTCCGCAGGACCGGCGCGGTGCAGCAGGATATTGGCCCACGCCAGATCCAATTGCAGCCGGGGATGGGATTCGATGACCGCCGGGGGCAGTTTGTTCACCAGGCCGATGAGGCTGGCCATCTGCCCGTACTCGAGCAGCGACATGCCGTCGCGCTCCACGATCTCGACGGCGCTGCGCTCGTCACCGGCGAGCAGCGCGTGATCCACCGCCTCGCTGACGTGCCGATTGCGCGCGAACCACCGCGAGGCCGCGCGATGCAATGCGTCGAGCCGCTCGGGTCGATCGCGTTCCAGGCGCTGGCGCAGGAAGTCCCGGAACAGATGGTGGTACTGGAACCATTGCCCGCCATTGAGGCGGCGCAGGAACAGATCCTGCTGCTCGATGTGCTCGAGCAGCGCCTGGCCGTCGGGGACGCCGGTGAGTTCGGCGGCCAGCTCGCCGCAGACGCGTTCGGTGATGGAGGTGGCCACCATGAAATCGAGCGTGCCGGGTTCGAGGGTGTCGAGGACGTTCTCGGCGAGGAATTCGCCGATGGCGTGGTGGCGGCCGGTGAGCTGACCGATGAGCTGCGCCGGATCGTCGCTGCCGCGCAGATTCAGCGCGGCCAACTGCAGGGCGGCCACCCAGCCGCCGGTGGATTCGGTGAGATCCTCGACATCGCCGCGATCCAGTTCCAACCCGCCCAACTCGACCAACAGGGTGTAGGCCTCGTCCACCTCGAAACGCAGTGCGGCCGTGCCGATCTCCACCAGTTCGGCGCGGGCGCGCATGGAACTCATCGGCAGGCCGGTCTGGCGGCGGCTGGTGACCACGGTGCGCAGCACCGGACTGGCGCTCTCGATCAGGAAGCGCAGCGCCGCGGTGGTCGCCGGATCCGAGACCCGATGCCAGTCGTCGATCACCACCACCAGCTCCACGCAGCGCCGGTCCACATCGTTGATCAGCGAGGTCAGCACGTAACGCGCGGCCTCGTCGCCGTGCTCCTCGAGCAGATCGCCGAGTTCGGTGGCGAGCGCGGGACGGACCGCGCGAATGGCCTCGATCAGGTGGGACAGGAACCAGACCACATTGTCGTCGTCGCTGTCGACGGTCAGCCAGGCCACCGACACACCCTCGGCGGCCAAGGCGGCGCACCACTGCGCGGCGAGGGTGGTCTTACCGAAACCGGTGGGGCCGTGAACGACCGCGAGCCTGCGGTCGCGGCCCTCGCGCAGCAGGTCGAGCAGGCGCGGGCGCTCGACCAGCGCGCGGGTGAGCTCCGGCGGGCGCAGGCGGGTCGCGGGGACCGGCGGGGTCGTGGTGGTGCCGCGGGTGCGGCGACGGCTGGACCCGGTCGGCGCGGCGGGCGGGCGGTGTTCGTGTTCGGCGGCCGGATGCGGTAGCGGCATCTCGTCGGGTGGAAGGCCGTGCCGCCGTTGGATTTCGCGCAGTCGCTCACCGAATTCCGCCGCGCTGGCGGGGCGTTCGCCGCGGTCGCGGTTCATGGCGCACTCGATGGCGGCGGTCAGATCGGCGGGCAGGCCCGCCTCGCTCAGATCCGGCATGGGGTGTTTGGTGATACGGACGAACTGCGCCACCAACTGCTCACCGCTGCGGCGTTCGAAGACCGCGTGCCCGGTGGCGGCGCAGAACAGGGTCGAGGCGAGACTGTAGATATCGGCCGTCGCATCCGGGGTCTGTCCTTGCAACACCTCCGGCGCGGTGAAGGCGGGCGACCCGGTGACGGTACCGGCGGTCGTCTCGAAACCGCCTGCCAGCCGGGCGATTCCGAAATCGGCCAATTGCGGTTCGCCGTATTCGGTGAGCAGGATATTGCCCGGCTTCACATCCCGGTGCAGCAGTCCGCGTCGATGCGCGGTCTCCAGCGCGCCCGCGATCTTCACACCGATGTGCACGACCTCCTGCCAGTCGAGCGGGCCGTGCCGGTGAATGCGCGAATCCAGGGAGCCGTGCGCGTGATACGGCATGACGATGTAGGGCCGCCCGGTCGCGGTGGAGCCCACCTCGAAGACGCTGACGATATTCGGATGGCCGGAGAGTTTGCCCATGGCCAACTGTTCGCGCACGAACCGCTCGAGGTTCTCCGATTCCAGATCCGCGGTGAGCACCTTGATCGCCACCGCCCGGTCCAGCGCGGGCTGCGAACACCGGTACACCACGCCGAATCCGCCGCGCCCGATCTCGGTGGCGTCGGTGAATCCGGCAGCCTCCAGCTCCGCCGCGAACCCTGCACTCAGGTCGCGCTGCGTGGAAAGCGGATCGATATGCACCACGGCGACCCCGATACGACAACCAGCCCGTCGACTCGAGCATATGCCGGTCGCCGCGATCGCGCGGCGACTCCGACCCGCCGTATCGCGTCAGGGTCGCGGGTCGCGCCGCGCGGTGCGGAAGCGGGCGCGATAGGCGGAGGGGGTGACGCCCAGGTGGCGCAGGAAGATTCGGCGCAGCGACTCCTCGCTGCCGAGCCCGGAGCGGTGGGCCGCCTGGGTGACGGATTCGCCGGATTCCAACATGGTCTGGGCGGCCTCCAGGCGGATCGACTCCACGAACGCGGCGGGGGTGGTGTCGAGATGCTGCCGGAACAGGCGAGTGAGGTGGCGGACGCTGAGGGCGGCGCGGGCGGCCATGGCGGGCAGCGCGTGGTCGGCGGCCGGATCGGCGAGGATCGAGTCGAGCAGCCCGCGCAGCGGCTCGTGGTGCGGGCGCGGCAGGCGCGAGGCGGCGGAGAACTGCGACTGCCCACCCGGGCGTTGCAGGAAGACCACCAGGTCGCGGGCGACCTCCCGGGCGAGATCGGCCCCTTCGTCGGCTTCGACCAGGGCCAAGGCCAGGTCGATGCCCGCGCTCACGCCCGCCGAGGTGTAGACCGAGCCGTCGCGCACGTAGATGGCGTCGGGTTCGACGGTGATGCTCGGGTGGGCGCGGGCGAGGGTGCCGGTGTGCCGCCAGTGCGTGGTGGCGCGGCGACCGTCGAGCACGCCCGCCTGGGCGAGCGCGAACGCGCCGGTGCAGACCGACGCGATGCGTCGCGCGGAGGCCGCGAAGGTCGGTAGGGCGGCGACGAGTTCGCGGGGCGCGGGCGCGTACGGGAGACTGCCCGATCCGGGGACGACCACCGTGTGCGCCCGCCGAATATCGGCGTAGGAGGCGCTCACCGTGAGACTGGTGCCCGCCGAGGTGGTGACCGGTGCGCCGGTGGGGGAGCAGAGCACCAGCTCGTACGCGCCGCCCAAATCGGTTGCGGTGCTGAACACTTCCATCGCGGCGGTGGCGTCGAGCAGGCGCACACCCTCGTACACCGCGACGGCGATCTGACGGGTCACGCCCACACCCTAATGGCCGGATCTGTGGGATTCGCGTCCAGATGGCCATGGTGGTCCGGGACGGCCGCGGACGAGGCTGGAGCCATGACAACGATCGCCGATATCCGCATCCCCGACAGCGCCCTGGCCCGCGAGGCGACGGAGTTGGTGCGAGACGCCGCCTCGCCCTTGCTCTTCGACCACTCCCGGCGGGTGTTCCTGTTCGGAGCGCTCCAGGGCCGCCGCCGCGCACTGGAGTTCGACCCCGAACTGCTCTACGTCGGAGCCATGTTCCACGACTTGGGGCTGACCGAGCGCTACCGCGACGCCACGCAGCGGTTCGAGATCGACGGGGCCGACGAGGCGCGCGAGTTCCTGCACGCGCACGGCATCGCCGACGACCGCGCCGAATTGGTGTGGACGGCCATCGCTTTGCACACCACCCCGGAGATACCTACCCGCATGGCGCCCGAGATCGCTTTGGTGACAGCGGGTGTCGAACTCGATGTACTCGGCATCGGCTACCGCGACCTCTCCGACGAGCAACGCGCCGCCGTGGTGGCCGCCCATCCCCGGCCCGACTTCAAGAAGCGCATTCTCGCCGCGTTCACCGACGGCATCGCGCACCGGCCGGGCTCGACGTTCGGGAATGTGAAAGCCGATGTGCTGGAACGATTCACGCCCGGCTACGTGCGACCGAATTTCGTGGAGATCATCGAGAGCTCGCAGTGGCCGGAGTGATCAGGCCGGGCGCGGGCCGATCCAGAGGGCCTCGGCGAGGGCGCACAAATCGCCGTCGGGTGTCGAGAGCGCGACGCCGACGGTGCGCTTGCGCCCCTCGCCGTGCAGCGGCCAGGCGTAGGCGATGTACTCCGCTCCGGCCAGGACCGGCTGGAACTGGGTCGCGGTCAGGGCGGCGGTGAACGCGCCCTGACCCAACTTCGAGAACACCCAGGCCGCGATGCCGCCGGGGCAATCGAGGGTGGACCACACGACTTCCGGTGGGAGTTCACCGAATTCGTCGGCGAGGCCCTGGTCGGGGGTCCATGCCGCGGCCATGATCTGCCGGTCGGGCAGCGCCCACGGGAACAGCCGCAGGCCGCGGCCCGGGGCCACATCGACGCCGCAGCCGTAGCAGTCGGTGACGGGGCGTTTGGGTGAGGAGAGCGCGGTTTCGGTGGCGCGCTTGGCCTCCGACCACGACGGCGCGGGCGGCGCGGCCACGGTCAGCGACGACGGCGCGGCCTCGACGAGCAGGGTGCCGTCGGTGTCGGTCAGGGTGACGCGCTCGCCGTCTGCGGGTGGGAGAACCACCGGGCTGCCCACCGGCACCGCACGCCGGAAATCGACCCGCACCGTCTGCGCGCCGGATCGGCCCGCCAGCAGTCCGGCCACCCAGCCGCCGAAGGCGACCTCCGGATAGCCGTGCACATTCTCCGGAATCGTGATCGTCTCACCCAGCGCCACGCGTCTCACCCTTCGTCGAACACAATCGACGATACCGATGGCCGAGGGCGCGGCGAATCAGGGGAGTGGTTGCGCGCCGCGCTGGGCGAGGACCACCGTCATGATGCCCGCCTCCTTGTTCTGCGAGGTGATCATGGCGCGCGCGGTCTCCTTCACCGCGCCCGCCGCGAGGAGCTGGTCGGCGGCCTTGGCCATGGCCACGCCGCCGACGTGATGGCGCTGCATGAGCTGTAGGAAAAGCGTTTCCGCCGCCGCGCCGCGCGCCGCGGACAGGGCGTCGAGTTCGGCCAGCGTCGCCATACCCGGCATCAGGCCGTCGGCGGAATGCTGGTGCGCCGCACCGTCGGTGCTCATCCACGCCATCGGATTCGGATTGGTCGGCGAGGCGTTGGCCAGCCGCAGCCACCCCAGCATGGTGCCGATCTCCACGCGCTGGGTATCGGAGATCTGCTGTGCCAGTGTGCGAATCGAGGCGTCGACATCCGGATCCAAGCGCTGGGTCATGAGCAGGGCCTGTTGGTGGTGGACCAGCATGTCCTGCGCGAACCCGATCTCCGTCGGGTTCAGGACCGACGCGGTGGCGCGGTCCTCGGGAATCAGCATGGGCCGCAGCATCATTCCGACGCCGACCAGCAGCACCGCGGCGGCGAGCGCCGTCAGCGCGCGCGTCCACCTCACGAGCCGACCACGGACCGCTGATCGGAGGGCGGGGTGTACACGCTCTCGTCGAGGCGCAACACCATGAACCCGTTGTCGTTGCAGCTGGTCCACAGCTCGTTGCCGTGCCATTCCGGCGGGGCGAAGCACCAGTCGGTGGACAGGTCGCCGAAGGCGACCATGCCGGAGCGGGCCGAGAGCGCCTGTCCCAGATCGAATTTGCCCTCCAGGATGGCGCGCGCGGCGGAGGGGAACTCCATGGCGGGCACGCCGATGAGCGAGGCCAGGGCGTGCGGGGAATTCCACAGCTCCAGATTGCGTCCGGTGCGCGCGGGCGGATTGAAGTAGGCGATTTCGCGGATGGCGAAGGGGTCGCGCACATCGAAGACGCGGATACCGGAGGACTCCCACCCGCACGCCAGCGCGGTGGGGTTCGTGGCCCGGTCGGCGGCGCAGTAGTGCGCGTCGTAGGAGAACACCGAACCGCCCATGGAGGAGGCGACCAGCGAATCCTGGTGCTCGGGCAGATTGATCTCCAACTTGACCTTGGCCGCCACGCGCGGAGCGGTCTCGTCGGAGATGTCGATGAGCTTCACGCCGCCGGAGCCGCCCTCGTCCACCGTGTACAGGTACGGCTTCCCGTCATAGGTGACCGGAATGCTGTGCTGGGTGGCCCAGCCGTCGGTCCAGAACACCCGACCCAGGTGCGGCACTTGCGGATTCGGGTCGCGCCGCTGCACCGCGCTGATATCGAGGACGGTGAAACCGCCCAGCGCGGAGAGGTACATGCGGTTGCCGTCCGGGCTGATACCGAACCCGTGCGCCTCGATCCCGGTGAGCCCCTGCCACACCACATGCGGATTGGCGGGGTCGGTGAGATCGACCGCGCTCACGAACCCCGGCGCGATACCCGAGGCCCAATAGGTCCGCCCGTCGGGGGAGAAACCGCCCTCGTGGGTCGTAATGGGCAGCGGCATGAGCAGATTCGTGCCCGGACCCGGGTTCAACAGCCGAGGATGCGCGCAGTCGGAGATGTCGTAGACGGACAGATACCCCGCGCCCTCGCCCACCGGAACGCCGGTGCCGACCAGCAGCTTGCGCTCCTCGTTGACCTTCAGCGACTCCCAGGTCCCCGCCAGCATGGCCGGTTCGGTGAGCGTCGCCGTGACCACCGGATTGGTGGGGTCGGAGACGTCGAGCACCTGCACACCCTGCGAGGGCCCCAACAGGTTTCCCGGGAAGAACGATCCGGTGTAGGAGCAGTGATCGTAAGTGGCGGAGGTGATTCCGGCCCCTCGGCCCACATACCCGCCGACGAACGACATATTGCACCGATACCCCAGCGCGCTGCGCCCACTGCTGCGGTCGGCGGCCGGAACATCGCCCTGCAAGCCCGGTTCGGGCATCGACCCGTCGCCGCACTCCGCCCTCGGCACCGCTGTCCGCCCCACATCGAAGAACTGCTGCACCGCGTTCTGGATATCGGACTGCAGATCGGCCGACGCCCCGCCGATGGGCACCATGGCCGCCGCCATGAGCGCGGCGGCCACCACGATCACCGGCTTGGACCGCCGCACCCCCGTGAACCGCCCCATCACGGCCACCCCCGCTCTGCTCCGCCGGGAACCCCTGTGTCCCCGGTTAACAATCCGGAACGGTAAGCCATAACCTGACCGACCGGTAGGGTTCCCCGGATATCTGGCGGTTCCTGCCACCCCGCGCCGTCTCCGGCGGTGTGGTCTCAGCCCCGCGACGAGATCTGCTGGACGCCCCAGCCGTTGCCGTCCGGGTCCTCGAAGAAGACGAAGCCGACATTGTCGAGGGGATCCGGTGTGGGCGACGGGTTCTCGCCCAGCACCTGAATATCGGTGACCTCGACGCCGCGCTCCACCAGCTCCTTGTGGGCACGTTGGATATCCGGCACGACCAACTGCAGGCCCTTGAGCGAGCCCGGTTCCATCGCCGGTACCGCGCCCTTGCCGATGACTATGGAGCAGCCGGAGCCCGGTGGCGTGAGCTGCACGATGCGCACGTCCTCGCCGACAACGGTGTCGTGGTCGACGGCGAAACCCAGTCGCTCGCTGTAGAACTCCTTCGCGCGGTCGATATCCGAGACGGGGACGATGACGACCTCGAGTGTCCAATTCATGACGGTTCCTTCCGGTGGACAGACCTCAGCTGTGCAGACGGGGCGACACCGCGAAATTCATCGTCCGTCACCCGCCGCGCCGGACACGCGCACCGACACGCCGTAGCACCCGAATCGAGTATTGACTCACGAGTGTTTCAGACTGCTAATGGTCGCATGGGAAATGGAACGTCGTTTCCCTATGAGAGACAAGGAAGTCGTCTTGAGAATCCGAACCCTGCTGGCCGCCGCGGCGGCGATCGTGGCCGCGATCGCCGTGTACCCGCCGCTCACCAGCACGAACGCCCATGCGGACGCCACCGTCACCAAGGTGTCGAACAAGGTGGAGATCCGCTGCGCCTTCACCACGCTGAAGCAGAGCAGCGATTGGTACTTCCCCTCCGGCACTCCCAAGGGACTGCTGTGGCTACAGCACGGGTTCGCCGGTGCCAACGACGCCATGGACGACACGGCGCGCAAGTTCGCCGCGCAGGGCTTCCTGGTCTTCGCGCCCACGCTGCCCACGGCCAATGTGTTCGGCTGCACGCTCGAAAACCTCGGCAACAACACCGATTTCCTGCACAATGTGGCCGATCTGTTCGGCAAGGCCGCCGATTCCGGTGACAAGTTGGGCCGTAGTTTCGCCGATGCCAAACAGAAGGCGGGTCGCACCGATGTCACCATGCCGACCGCGATGGTCTTCGCGGGCCACTCCGCCGGGGGCGAGGCCGTCCCGTTCGTCGCGCAGGAGCTGCGCTCGGACTACGGCGGGGCGTTCGCGAAGCTGCGCGGGGTGATTCTGTACGACCCCGTGAAGAGCTTCGTCGGCAACAACCTCAGCAGTTCGCTGAACCATCTCAACAACGCGACCGTGCCGATCCTTGCGGTCACCGCCCCGCCCTACAGCTGCAATCGCGATGGCGCGGGGGAGAAGGTGCTGCTCGACCAGCTGGACCGATCCTTCCTCGGCGTGCGACTGACCAGCGGATCCCATGTCGACGCCGAGGGGGCGAGCGCGCCCGGACCGGACAAGACCGCCTGTGGCGCACCGCAATCGAAGAATGTGGAGGCCCTGCAGAAACTGTCCGTGGCGTGGGCCGGTGATTTCGTCTCCGGTACGACCAGCCCCGACTACTACCCGGGCGGCGGCTACTACGAGGGCCTGAAGTCGGCGGGCACCCTCACCACCCTGTCCTGATCGTTGTGGCGCGCCGCTCGGCCGAGTCGTCGAGCGGCCGCGTCAGCAGTTGTCGAAGAGCCAGTGATTGTCGGTGAAGGTCCAGGTGCGCGGGTCATCGGTGTGCGCGGGGGCGGCGGGATCCTTGTCCACGGTGACGACCTGGGCCGAGGTGCCCGTGATCCGCACGCTGACGCCGTCGCGGTCGTACTGCGGGTGGCGGTCCTCCAGCCACAGGTCCATGAACGATTTGTAGGCCTCCAGGCTGCCGATCTTGTCCTGGCAGCGCTTGGTGTAGTAGGCCCACGCATTGGTGTAGTTGCGTTGCGCCGCCAACACATTGAGCGTGTGCGCCGCCTGCTTCAACGCCTCCTCCGACTGCGGATCCGCGAGGGCGGCGGACGTGCCGTCCTGCCGCGCGGTCTCGGAATCGGTGGACGAGCATCCGGTGAGAATGCCCAGGGCGAGTGCCGCGCACACGGCACTCCCGGTGATTTTCCTAGCGGCCATAGCTCGGATTATGGTCGCGTATCGCCGAGTAATAGAAATTGCCGACGGCGAAAACGCCTGTTCTGTCGCCGAGATCGCATTCTCGACACTCAGGAATGACGAAGCAACGCGCGGCAAGCGTCGAGCAGCCGTTCCCGCAGTTTTTCGGCGCGGGCCGCGATATCGGCCTGTGCGCGCACGTATTCGGCTCGGCCCGAAGGCGTTTCGATGCGAATGGGTTCGTAGCCGTATTCCGCGAGATCGTAGGGGCTCGCCCGCATATCGAGTTCGCGGGCGGCACACGCCAGGGCGAAGCAGTCGAAGAGCAGATCGGAGTCGATGAGCGGGGTGATCTTGAAGCCCCACTTGTAGACGTCCATGTTCGCGTGCAGGCACCCGGGCTGCTCCCGGCGGATCTGATCGGCGCGGGTGAGGGGTTCGATATTGCGCGGGACGGCCTCGGGGGTGAAGAAGCGGAAAGCGTCGAAGTGGGTGCAGCGCAATTGCATCGCCTCCACCACCTCGTCGGTGCCCCGATGGCCGAGGCGCAGCGGCACCTGGTCATGGCGGACTTCGTCGGTGCGGTAGACCATCGCCCATTCGTGCAGGCCGAAACAGGACAGCTGCGCGGGGCGCGCCGCGGTCGCCGACAGCAGGCCCGCGATGAATTCGACGGTGTCGCGGCGTTTGTCGAGAAAGGCTGAGTCGGCGGTCCATGCCGGGCCCGGGATTTCGTGGTAGCCGCGGAATTCCGCGTATTCGGGGGCCTCGGCGAGCGCCACCCCGAAACCCGGATGCCAGCGTTTGAGCTGCGCGGGTTTGTGGCCGTAATAGGTGAAGAGAAAATCGATGACCGGATGTTTCTTTCCGGCGGCGCGCCGCGCGAGATACGGGCCGACCAAGGCGTCGACCCGCTCGCGGTGCGCGGCCGCGCGGGAACGCCACTCGGGCCGCGGGAGTACCCGCAGCCCGGTGCCATGTTCGGTGTGCGCCATGACTATTCGGCGATGCGGTGGGTGGCGTCGCGGACGGTGCCGACGAACTCCTCCACCAGATCTTCCAACGCCACGATGCCGACGGTATTGCCGCGACCGTCCACCACCCGGCCCAGATGGGAATTGGTCCGGCGCAGCCGCGCCAGCGCCTCGAACAGCGTCGCACCCGAACTCAGGGTCGGCAGCGGGCGGATATCGGTGCGCGGGATGGGGGTGTTCGGGCCCGCCTTGTCATCGGCGACCAGATCCAACACGTCCTTGACGTGCAGGTAGCCGACCAATGATCCGTCGGCCGCGCGCACCGGGTACCGGCTGAAACCCGTTTCGGCGACCGCCGTTTCGATATCGCCGAGGGTGGTGCCGTCACCGCGCAGCGGCACCGAGCGCACCTTCTCCAGCACCACCATCACATCGGCGACGAGGCGGTCGCTCGAGCCCAGCGCCTGGGTGAGGCGGCGGTGCTCCTCCTCGTCCAGCAAACCCTCGGAATGCGATTCGCCGAACATCTCCGCCAACTCATCGGAGGAGACCGTCGCGTCGAGCTCGTCCTTGGGTTCGATACGCAGCGCCCGCAGCGTGAGATTCGCGGCGAGGTTGTAGACGAAGATGAGCGGTCGAGCCACGCGCAACCAGGCCAGATGCATGGGCACCAGCAGCAGGGCGGAGCGCTCCGGCCCCGCGAGCGCGATGTTCTTGGGGATCATCTCGCCCAACAGGATGTGCAGGATCACCACGATGGTCAGCGCCACCGCGAACGCGATCGGATGCAACAGCTGCTCGGGCACGCCGATCAGGTCGAAGGGCTTCTCCAACAGATGCGCTACCGCCGGTTCGCCGACCCGGCCGAGCAAAATGGAGCAGATGGTGATGCCCAACTGCGCGGCGGCCAGCATCATGGACAGATTCCGCGCCGCCTTGATGACCGTGTTCGCGCTGCGCTTGCCTTGGGCCGCAAGGGCTTCCAGGCGATCGCGGCGCGCGGAGATGAGCGCGAACTCGGCGGCCACGAAGAACGCGTTGCCCAATAGCAGGAACAGCGTCAGGACGACCGCTAGCCAGTCACTCATGGGTCAGCTCCCATTCGGCGAGGGTGTCGGCGTCGATAGGGCGCAGCAGCACCCGGTCGATGCGGCGGCCGTCCATCCGCTCCACCTTGGCGATCCAGCCGCCGCGGGTATGCGGTTCGAAACCGTTGCCGGGCTGCGGGAGCAGCACCTCGTCGCCGGTCACCGGAATGCGGCCCAACTGGGTGAGCACCAGACCGCCGAGGGTCTCGTACTCGCCCTCGGGCGCGTCGTATCCGGTGGTGCGGGAGACCTCGTCGATACGCAGCAGCCCCGAGCAGTTCCAGCCCGCGGCGGTGCGGCGCACATCGAGCTCCTCCTCGTCGTGCTCGTCGCGCACATCGCCGAGGATCTCCTCGATGAGGTCCTCCATGGTGACGATGCCCGCGGTACCGCCGTATTCGTCCACCACCAGGGCGACCTGCATACCGTCGGCGCGGACGCGTTCGAGCACCTCGTCACCGTCGAGCGAGGCGGGCACGATCGGCACGGTCTGCGCGATGGACTCGAGCGTGATACTGCGGCGCGCTCGAACGGGGTGCAGGAACGCCTGTTTGATGTGCACCACGCCGAGGGTGTTGTCGAGATCGCCGTCGATGACCGGGAATCGCGAATAGCCGGTGCGGCCCGCGGCGTCGATGAGATCGGCGATGGTGCAGTCACGGTCCAGGGATTCGATCTTCACGCGCGGCGTCATGAGCTCCTCGGCCGAGCGCTCACCGAATTGCAGTGAGCGGTCCACGACCTGCGCGGTGCGCTGATCGATAGCGCCGTGCAGGGCGGAGGTGCGCACCAGCGAACCCAGTTCCTGCGGCGACCGCGCGGAGCGCAACTCCTCGGCGGGTTCGATGCCCATGCGCCGCACCGCCCAGTTGGCCGTGCCGTTCAGGAAGTTGATCATCCACCGGAACACCGCCGAGAACATGATCATCGGCCCGGCCGTGACCCGCGCGGTGCCCAGCGGCGCCGCGATGGCGATGTTCTTGGGCACCAGTTCGCCGTAGATCATCGACAGCGAGGTCGCCAGAATCAGCGCCAGCGCCAGCGAGATGCCATGGGCGGGGCCGGAACTCAGACCCACCGCGGTGAACAGCGGCTCCAGCAGCCGCGCCAGCACCGGCTCGGCGATATAGCCGGTGATCAGCGTGGTGATGGTGATGCCGAGCTGGGCGCCGGAGAGCTGGAACGACAGCGTCCGATGGGCTTGGCGCACCTGCCGCGCGGGGCGGTCGCCCTCGCGGGCGTGCGCCTCCACGGTGGAGCGTTCCAGAGCGGTGAGGGAGAACTCGGCGGCCACGAAGAGGGCCGTTCCCGCGGTCAGAGCGATGAAGCCGAGCAGGGAGAGAAGGGTGAGCACGGTGGACACTGTCAGCACCACCAGGCCGTTGATGCTGGGAGAACGGTGGAGCCGGGTTTGTCACCCGGCTCGGTAGAGGAGCCCTCCTTGGAAGCGCCCTTGGACGCGGGTGACAACTGGTTCCTTTCGCAGGTCGACTGAATGCGCTGGAGCCGGTATGGAGACAAGAGGTCACCACGCCGTGACTCCGGCTATCCCCATGTTACCGGCACGGGGGCCGCGTCAGCGCGCCGGACGCGCGAAAGCCGGTGAGTCCGGAAAAGTCCCGGACCCACCGGCGGCGCTGGCGCGGTGTCGGCGCGTCACCAACCCGACGGCAGCGGGCGGCCCTCGGCGAAACCGGCGGCCGACTGCACACCCAGAATGGCGCGCTCGTGGAACTCCACCAGATTGCGCGCGCCCGCGTAGGTGCAGGAGCTGCGCACGCCGGAGGTGATGTGGTCGAGCAGATCCTCCACACCCGGGCGCTCGGGATCCAGGCGCATGCGCGAGGACGAGATGCCCTCCTCGAACAGCGCCTTGCGGGCGCGGTCGAAGGCGGAGTCCGAGGCGGTGCGGGCGGCGACGGCACGCTTGGAGGCCATGCCGAAGCTCTCCTTGTACCGGTTGCCGTCGCGGTCGATGCGCAGATCGCCGGGCGATTCGTAGGTGCCCGCGAACCAGGAGCCGACCATCACGTTGGACGCGCCGACCGCGAGGGCCAGGGCCACGTCGCGCGGATGCCGGACGCCGCCGTCGGCCCAGACGTGCTTGCCGAATTCCTTTGCGGCGGCGGCGCATTCGGCCACCGCGGAGAGCTGCGGGCGGCCCACGCCGGTCATCATGCGGGTGGTGCACATGGCGCCGGGGCCCACACCGACCTTGATGATGTCGGCTCCGGCCTCGATGAGGTCGCGGGTGCCCGCGGCGGAGACCACATTGCCCGCTGCCAGCGGCACGCCCAGGTCCAGCGCGGCCACCGAGCGCAGCGCCTCGATCATCTTCTCCTGGTGGCCGTGCGCGGTATCCATGACCAGCACATCGGCACCGGCGTCGACGAGCGCCTTGGCCTTGGCCGGGATATCGCCGTTGATGCCGACCGCGGCGGCGATGCGCAGCTGGCCCTTGGCGTCGACGGCGGGCTGGTAGATGCCATTGCGAATCGCGCCCGTGCGGGTCATGACGCCCGCGAGGGTGCCGTCGGCGTTGCACAGCACGGCGAGATCGCGATGTCCGGCCTCGAGCAGGTCGAAGATCTCGCGCGGCGACGCGTCGGCGGGAGCAGTGACGAAATTGGTGTCGGCGACGGTGCTCAGGCGGGCGAACCGGTCGACATCGCTGCACGACGCCTCGGAGACGACGCCCACGGGCTTGCCGTTCTCGACCACGACGACCGCGCCGTGCGCGCGCTTGTGGATGAGCGCCAGCGCATCGGAGACCGACTGTTCCGGATCGAGGGTGACCGGCGTGTCGGCGGTGAGCGAGCGGCTCTTGACGAAGGCGATGGTCTCGGCGGCGGCCGGGATGGGCAGATCCTGTGGCAGCACCACGATGCCGCCGCGGCGTGCCACGGTCTCGGCCATGCGCTTCCCGGCGACGGCGGTCATATTGGCGACGACGATCGGGATGGTGGTGCCGGTGCCGTCGCTCGAGGACAGGTCGACATCGAAACGCGAGGTCACATCCGTCCGGCTGGGGACGAGGAAGACATCGTCGTAGGTCAGGTCGTAGGGAGGATTGTCCCCGGGGAGAAACTGCACGGTTATGCCGCCTCAGAGGTTTGACGTCGGGTTTTGGTCATGGCCATGCTACGGAGGCAGGTCTGTGGCACGAATTCACCGAACAGTGCTTCAACCTGATGTCACACATGCAGCGCACTAGTGTAGTCGGCCGGTTCGGGCACACCGGGAACCCGTGGTCGCGAAGGTGGCGGGATTCACTGCGCATCGGCCGCTACTTGGCCTTGCGAACTCCCGGTTTGCGCTTCTTGTTGTGGGCGCGGCTGCCGCCCCGCGAGGTGGGGATGTACCGCTTGCGCTCGCTCGGCTTCTCGGGCTCGGGCGTCTCCGGGGTGGCGGGATCGGGCACCGGCTCGCCGGAGGGGCGGCGCGCGCCGGTGATCTCGATCAGGCGGCGGTCGCCCGGTCGGACCTCCACCTCGGTGACGGAAACGCCCGCGGCACGGACCAATTCGGCCCATTCGTCGCGATGCTCCGGGGTGACGATGGTGGCGACGACGCCGGTCGCGCCCGCGCGGGCGGTGCGGCCCGCGCGGTGCACGTAGTCCTTGTGGTCGGCGGGCGGATCGACGTGGACGACGAGGGAGACGTCGTCCACGTGAATGCCGCGCGCGGCGACATCGGTGGCGACCAGCACCGGGGCCGTGCCGTCGGTGAAGGCCGCGAGGGTGCGGGTGCGCTGGTTCTGCACCTTCCCGCCGTGCAGGGCGACCGCGGCGACGCCCGCTTCGCGCAGCCGCCGTGCGAGCTTCTCGACGCCGTGCTGCGTGCGCACGAACAACAGGGTGCGGCCCGCGCGCGCGGCGATCTCGGCGACCACGGCGTGCTTGTCGGTGCGGCGGACATGCAGTCCGTAATGGGTGATGGCGGGACCGGATTCGGTTGCGCCGCCAGACGATCCGGGCTGGTCGTCGGCGCGGCGCGATTCACCGTCGGAGGTCTCGACGCTGTCATTAAGCGCGGCTCGGGACGCGGTGGAACGACCCCGCGTACCAGTGGGTTCGACGGTGCCGGATGTATGCGCGGAATCGGCGGAGCCACCACGGGATTCGGCGTTCGGGACCGCGGCAGTAACGGTGCGCTCCACGGGATCGCGCAGGTAGCGCCGCACCAGCGCGTCGACGGTCTCGTCGAGAGTGGCGGAGAACAGCAGCTTCTGGGCGTCGGCGGGCACGCGGTTCAACACGGCGGTGAGCTGCGGGATGAAGCCCAGGTCGGCCATGTGGTCGGCCTCGTCGACGGTGACGACCCGCACGTCGGAGAGGTCGACGGACTTGCGGCCGATGAGATCGGTGAGCCGACCCGGTGTCGCGATGAGCAGGTCCACGCCGCGCGCGAGCCGCTCTTCCTGTCGCTTGAGCGGCAGCCCGCCCACCACCGAGGCGACGCGTACGCCCTGTGACAGCGACGGCTCGTCCAGGGCCGCTTCGATCTGGTGCGCGAGTTCACGGGTGGGTGCGAGGATCACCCCGCGCGGCCGCCCGGGCACCGCCGGTGCACCCGAGAGCCGTACCAGCATGGGGATACCGAAGGCGAGGGTCTTGCCCGAACCCGTTGCGGCGCGGCCCAATACGTCGTGGCCAGCGAGGATGTCCGGAATGACCGCCGCCTGAATGGGGAACGGCGTCTCGACGCCATCGCGCCGCAGCGCGTGCACCAGCACCGGCGGGAGTCCGAGGTCGGCGAACTTCAGCGGGCGCATGATCACCGCCGCGCGCAGCGGCCCCTGCTCCGGCGCGGTGTGCGCGCCGTCCCGTTCGGAGGAGTCAGCCACGGGTCACCAGGCGGTGGACCTCGGTGAGCCACGGAATCGCGACGGCGAGGGTGGGCACCACCAGGATGGCCGCGGCGGCCAGGTAGGCGAAGGTGGCTTCGCGCACGCCGCCGAGCGGGCCAGCGAGGCGCTGGATGCGGATGAGTGTGGTGGGGCCGCCGACCGCCATCGCGCCCTGCGGCGCGGGGGAGTTGGAGCAGGCGACCAGCGCGCGCGCCAAAGGCGTTGGGCCGGTGACCTTCACGGCGGAGTCGTCGGCGAGCAGTTCGATGAGCAGTTTCACCGAATCGAGCGCGGATTTGGAGCGGACCACCCGCGGGAAGGCCTCGTGGGCGGCCGTGAAGGCCTCCAGTACGAGGTCGTGGCGGGCGCGCAGGTGCGAGCGCTCGTGGCTGACGATGGCGGTGAGCTCCTCATCGGAGAGATTGGTCACGGTGCCCTGCGAGAGGACCACGCGGCGGCGCAGTCCCGGCAGGCAGTAGGCGATGGGTTCGGTGGCGGCGAGCACCCGGATATCGGCGGCCTGACGCTGCACGCTGCTCTGGTCCAGCAGGTCGACCAGCATGCGATGGCGGGCGCGACGGCGACGGGTGTGGATGCCCACCCGCACGACCGACCAGATCAGACGGCCGCCGACCATGAGCGTCAGCGCGAAGACGGTGACATAGGCCAGCCACAGCGGCAGTCCGAGCGCGTCGATCTCATCGGTCGGCGAGGTGGTGGGCCGACCGTCCGGACCGGGCACCAGCAGTCGGCTCGCGATGGCCAGCCCGGAGCCGAAGGCGCTGAGCACCGCGGCGAGCGCGATGGCCTGCCACAAGACCAGCGCGGCACGGGGATTGCGGTACGGCCAGGTGGCGCGGGACAGCAACCCCGGGGCCGGTCCCGCCAGAAACAATGCGAGACCGGCGAATACCGGCGCTGTTGCGTCCATTCCTCAGCTCACTGCGTTGTGGGGGCCAGGGTGCCGAGGCAAGTGCGGCGATCAGGCTCCCGAGTCGTCGGTCGGCTTCTTGCGTGCCTCGTTGTCTTCGAGCTTAGCGAGTGCGTCCCGCAGTGCGGCAGCCTCGTCCTTGCCGACCTGTTCGACGAAGTGCACCAGCGCCGCTCGCCTGCTGCCGACCTCGTCGGCCTGTTGCAGCGCGTCGAACATCAGACTGGCGACGAGCTCGTCGCGCGTGTGCACGGGGGCGTAGCGATGTGCGCGATCGTCGCGCTGCTGCACGACGAGGTTCTTCTTCGCGAGCCGCTGCAGCACCGTCATCACCGTGGTGTACGCGAGTTCACGGCGCTGCGCGAGGGCCTCGTGCACCTGCCGGACCGTTTGGGGTTCATCGGCCGACCACAACTGGTCCATGACCGCTTTCTCGAGTTCACCAAGACCTGCCATCCCACGATTCTACGGAGTCAACGACAGGCATGCGTACTACAGGTCGTCGTAACCGGGTGGTAGCTGGTGTGGTATTGGTCATACCGGGTCGGCGGGCGCATCGCAGTCGCGCACGTGCCGGGTGCCGATCGGCACGATCATCGGCCGCCCGGAGACCGGATCCTCGAGGACCGAGGCCTGGAGTCCGAAGACCTCCAGCAACAGTTCGGCACTGACGATATCGGCCGGGCGGCCTTGCGCCACGATGCGGCCCGCGCGCATGACGATCAGGTGATCGCTGTAGCGGATGGCGAGATTGAGATCGTGCAGCACCATGACGACGGTGCGCCCGAAGTCGGCGTGCAGCCGATCCACCAGGTCCAGGACCTCGAGGGAGTGCGCGAGGTCGAGGTAGGTGGTGGGCTCGTCGAGCAGCAGGATGTCGGTGCCCTGCGCGAGGGCCATGGAGATCCAGGCGCGCTGGCGCTGGCCGCCGGAGAGTTCGTCGAGGGTGCGGTCGGCGAGATCGGCGATACCGGTCTGCTCGAGCGCGGCGGCCACCTCGGTCTCGTCGTCGGAGGACCACTGCCGCAACCACGACTGGTGCGGGTGGCGGCCGCGCGCGACCAGATCGGCGACGGTGAGCCCCTCCGGCGCGACGGGTGTCTGCGGGAGCATGCCCACCACCTGCGCCACCTCGCGGGTCTTCATCGAGGCGATCGCCTTGCCGTCCAACAGCACTCGGCCCGCGCGCGGTTTGAGCAGTCGACCCAGCGAGCGCAGCAGGGTGGACTTGCCGCAGCCGTTGGGTCCGATGACGGTGGTGATCACACCGGTCGGGATGTCGAGGGAGAGCCCGTCGACGATGACGCGGTCGCCGTAGCCGAGGGTGACGGCGTCGGCGGAGAGCCGGTGATCGGCAGCGAGGGTCACAGGGTCGCCTTCCGGTTGGTGCGCACGAGCAGATAGAGCAGGAACGGACCGCCGAACGCGGCGGTCACCACGCCGACCGGCAGGTCGACGGGAAACAGGGTGCGGGAGGCCAGATCCGAGCCCACCACCAGCACCGCGCCGACGAGGGCGGAGGCGATGAGCGGTTCGCCGGGGGAGCGCAGCAGGCGGCGCGCGATCTGCGGGGCCGCCAAGCCGACGAAGGCGATCGGCCCGACCGCCGCGGTGGCCAGCGCGGCCGCGCCCACGGCCGCGCCGAGCAGCAGCGCCTGCTGAGCCTGGATGCGCACCCCGAGCACCCGGGTGGTGTCGGAGCCGAAGCGCAGCGCGGCGAGGGTCCGGGCGGAGGCCGCCGCGACCGCCAGGGCCAGCGCCAGGCCGATGGCCGCGGGAATCAGCGTGGACCAATCGGATTCGTTGAGCGAGCCGGTGATCCACAGCTGCGCGTGCGCGGCATCCAGCTGCGTGGCGCGGGCGAGCAGCCAGCTGATCACCGAGACCAACGCGGCATTGACGCCGATGCCGATGAGCACCAGGCGGAATCCCACGACGCCGCGCTCGCCGGTGGTGCTGCGACCCCACGCCAGGACATAGATGAGGACGGCGGTGAGCAATCCGCCCGCCAGCGCCATCAGCGGAACACCCACGGTGGCAAGCACTCCGGTGGCCCCGGACAGGGTGATGAGCGCGACGGCCGCCGCGCTCGCACCCGAGGTGATGCCGAGAATATCGGGGCTGGCCAGCGGGTTGTGCAGGATCGACTGGGCGATGGCGCCCGCCAGACCGAGCGCCGCGCCGACCACCACGGCGGTCAACGCGCGCGGTAGCCGATTGTCGAGAATGATGAATCGCTGTGCGCGCGAACCGCCTCCGGTGAGGACGTCGAAGACGCGAGTCAGCGGAATCTGGTATTCGCCGGTGGCGATGTCCAGCGCGAACAACAGCAACAGCAGTGCGATGAGCGCGATCGCGGTGAGCAGCATGCCGATACGCAGGACGGCGGAGAACCGGCCGATGCGCACCGCCGGACGAATACGCCGCAGCGTCGCCGACTCCGCTGCCTTACCCGGGTGCGGGGGAGTGGAAATGCTCACAGGCTGACCAGCTTTCGGCGGCGGACCAGATAGATGAAGAACGGCGCGCCCAGCGCGGCCAACATCACCCCGGCCTCCAATTCCGTCGGCCGGGCGATCACCCGCCCGATGATATCGGCGACCAGCAGCGCGATCGCCCCGAGCAGCCCGGAGTACGGCACCAGCCAACGATTGTCGGGACCGGTGATACTGCGCGCGATATGCGGCACGATCAGCCCGATGAAGGCGATCGGTCCGACCGCGGCCGTCGCCGCGCCGGTGAGCAACACCACCGCCGCCAAACCCAATGCGCGCGAACGGGTCAGATTCACGCCCAGGCCGCGGGCGACGTCATCACCGAGGCTCAAGGCGTTGAGTCCGGGCGTGGCCGCCACCGCCAGCAGCGCCCCGAGTACGAGGAAGGGCAACACCTGCTGCAACACCGTCGCGTCGTGCCCGGCGACATTGCCCACGACCCAGTAGCGGTAGGTGTCGAGCGCGGTGGGGTCCAGCAGCACAATGCTGTTCGTCATGGCGGTGAGCAGCGCCGTCATGGCCGCACCGGCCAGCACCAGGCTCAATGGACTGGCCTTGCCGCCGCCGATGGACGACACCCCGAACACCACCAGCCCGGCGATCGCCGCGCCCGCGAAGGCGAACCAGATGTACTGCGACGGCGTACTGAATCCGAACAGGTAGATGGTCAGTGCCGCGAGGAAGGCCGCGCCCGCGTTGAGCCCCAGCAATCCCGCGTCCGCCAGCGGATTTCGGGTATATCCCTGAATGAGCGCACCGGCCAGGCCGAGCGCGAGACCGCAGATCAGCGCCAATCCGGTGCGGGGCAAACGCAATTCCCGCACGATCTGCTCACCGGAGGATTCCGAGGCGCAGGTCAGCGGCCACCCGCCCGGACAGGTGAGCGCGTCGTAGACGGTGCCCAGCGGCAGCATGCGCGAGCCGATGGCGATGCTCGCGGCCACCGCCACCAGCAATATCGCGACCAATAGGAGAAGTCCGGCCAGACGTCTGCGTCTGGTGGTGACTGGGGCGGGCACGGCGACGAACTACTCCTGACGCGAACATGTATTGCTCTGAAAGTCTGGTAAGCCTAACCTATCTTTCCAATCGGCCCCGATACGCCACCGAGGAGGAGGTTCGAGTGCCCGAACCCGTAACCGTGTTGCCCCTGCGCGACTCCCAGCTCGTCTTCGAACGGGCCTGCGCCCGGCTGCGCGGTCTGCAACCGGAACATCCGCGTGTCTACGCCGTAGCGCCCATGTCGGAGCAGGGAAAACGACGCTGGTGGCGATTGCGCGACGGTATTCGCGAGGGCCGGATCGAACTCATGTACCGGCGGCACGCGGCGGAGATGACCAATGCCGATATCGCCGCCGAAGTCGTTGCCACCGCGCTCATTCACGCCGTCGTCGGCCGGGTCATGGCGCTGCTCGTCGCCGAGGGCCGGGCCTGGGATCCGGGCCTCGAGAACCTGTGGATCCACACCGACAACGACGGCGGCATCGACTGGGCCGGATTGGCGGACACCACGATTCGCGTGGTCGAGGGCGACCGCCTCGAGGGTGAGCCCGGCGTGGTGACGCTGCCGTGCGAACAGGCGCTGCACGTCTGGCTCGCGCATCGCTGCCAGCATTCGCTCATGCTCATCCAGCAGGCCATGGCCCGCTGCGCCGGGCTCAGCGCGCGCCGGTTCTGGGCGCTGGTCGGCGAGTCCATCGTCGGTGCGGCGACTTATGTTCCGGCGCTGGCGGGTTCGTCGTCGTCGATCGGCGCACGTCGGGGGCAGGCGCTGCTGCTCGCGCTGGAGGAGCGCGGATTGCCGGTCCGAAAGACTTGCTTTGTTAGGTAAGCCTGACCTACACTAAGTTCGGCGCTAGGGTTGTGAGAGATCCAGAGGGCTGCTGTGATCCCCGACCCCAAGCCGCGGCGGGCTCCCGATGTCGTCACATGGGAGCCCGCCGCTTCGCCTTTTCCGGGCCCATGCCACTGTGAGGGCATGACGCAGCAAGACTTCTCGTCGATCCGCTCCCTCGCCGATGTGACACCGGAGCTGATGACCAAATTCAGCGAGGGCACCTTCACCGATCTCATCGGGCTGAAGTACACCGAGCTGAGCGCGGACCGGGTCGCCGCCGAATGGGTCGTCACCCCGCAGCAGTTCCAGCCCGCGGGCATCGTGAACGGCGGCGTGTACTGCACCGTCATCGAAACCCTCGCCAGTGTCGCCGCGAGCGCGTGGCTGGGCGCCAAGGGCACCGTCGTCGGCGTCAACAACAACACCGACTTCCTGCGCGCGGCACGCGAGGGCAAACTGCGCGCCGTCGCGACGCCGATTCACCGCGGCCGCTCCCAGCAACTGTGGGTCGTGGTGATCACCGACGAACAGGATCGCACCGTCGCGCGCGGGCAGGTGCGGTTGCAGAACCTGGCGAATCAGGGCTGATCTCGGACGAAACATGCAGGTAATAAAGGGCGTGCCAGAATAACCGTCGACTTGCCCCGTGACCTCGATGAGGAGCCCGCATGCGACTGTCGCCGCACGAGCAGGAACGCCTGCTGCTGAGTTACGCGGCCGAGCTCGCCCGCAAGCGACAGGCTCGCGGGCTCAAGCTCAATCACCCGGAGGCGGTCGCGCTCATCACCGATCACGTGCTCGAGGGCGCGCGGGACGGGCGCACCGTCGCCGAGCTGATGGCCTCCGGGCGCACCGTGCTCAGCCGGGCCGACGTCATGGACGGGGTGCCGGAGATGATTCACGACGTGCAGGTGGAGGCCACCTTTCCGGATGGCACCAAGCTCGTCACCGTGCACCAGCCGATCGGATGAGCGGCGTGCGCACTTCCCACGGCTCGTCGGTTCCCGGTGAATTCCTCTGTGCCGAGGGCACTATCGAGCTCAACCCGGGCGCGGACCGTATCGAACTGGATGTGGTGAACACCGGCGACCGGCCCGTGCAAGTCGGTTCCCATGTGCATTTCCCGCAAGCCAACGCGGCGCTGGCCTTCGACCGCGAGGCCGCGCACGGCCGCCGCCTCGACATTCCGGCCGGAACCGCGGTGCGTTTCGAACCCGGGCTGGGCCAGCGCGTCTGCCTGGTGCCGCTGGGCGGCACCCGCGAAGTGCACGGAATCAGCCTCACCCCACCCGGAAAGCTGGATGCCTGATGGCCGAACTCTCCCGCGCCCGCTACGCCGAACTCTTCGGGCCCACCGTCGGCGACCGAATTCGGTTGGCGGACACCGATCTGCTCATCGAGATCACCGAGGACCGCAGTGGCGGACCGGGTCTCGCGGGTGACGAGGCGGTCTTCGGCGGCGGCAAGGTGCTGCGCGAGTCCATGGGGCAGGCGCGCGCGACCCGCGCCGAGGGGACCCCGGACACCGTCATCACCGGTGCGGTGATCGTCGACCACTGGGGAATCATCAAGGCCGATATCGGAATTCGGGACGGCCGGATCTGCGCCATCGGCAAGGCCGGTAATCCGGAGACCATGAGCGGGGTGCATCCCGATCTGGTGGTCGGGCCCTCGACCGAGATCATCGTCGGCAACGGGCGCATCCTCACCGCGGGCGCGATCGACTGCCATGTGCACTTCATCTGCCCGCAGATTCTCGACGAGGCCATGGCGGGCGGCATCACCACCCTCGTCGGCGGCGGCACCGGACCGGCCGAGGGGTCCAAGGCCACCACGGTCACGCCGGGATCCTGGCATCTCGCGCGCATTCTCGAGGCCACCGACTCCTGGCCGGTGAACATCCTGCTGCTCGGCAAGGGCAATACCGTGCGGCCCGAGGCGCTGTGGGAGCAATTGCGCGGCGGCGCGGGCGGATTCAAGCTGCACGAGGACTGGGGAACCACTCCGGCCGCCATCGACGCGTGCCTGTCGGTCGCCGACGCCTCCGGTGTGCAGGTGGCGTTGCACTCGGACACGCTCAACGAGGCCGGGTTCGTGGAGGACACCCTCGCGGCCATCGCGGGGCGGGCGATTCACTCGTATCACACCGAGGGCGCCGGTGGCGGGCACGCGCCCGACATCATCACTGTCGCTTCGCATCTCAATGTGCTGCCCTCGTCCACCAATCCGACGCGGCCGCACACCGTCAACACCCTGGACGAGCATCTCGACATGCTCATGGTCTGCCATCACCTGAGCCCGTCGATTCCGGAGGATCTGGCCTTCGCGGAGAGCCGGATTCGGCCCTCGACCATCGCCGCCGAGGATCTGCTGCACGATCTCGGGGCCATCTCCATGATCGGCAGCGACGCCCAGGCCATGGGCCGCATCGGGGAGGTGGTCATGCGCACCTGGCAGACCGCGCACGTCATGAAACGCCGTCGCGGCGCGCTGCCCGGGGACGGCCCGGCCGACAACAATCGGGTCCAGCGCTACGTCGCGAAGTACACCATCTGCCCGGCGGTCGCGAACGGCATCGATCACGAGATCGGGTCGGTCGAGGTGGGCAAGCTCGCCGATCTGGTGCTGTGGGAGCCCGCGTTCTTCGGGGTGCGCCCGCATGCCGTGCTCAAGGGCGGGGCCATCGCCTGGGCGGCCATGGGCGACGCCAATGCCTCCATTCCGACACCGCAGCCGGTGCTGCCGCGCCCCATGTTCGGGGCCGCGCCGGTGGTGGCGGCGGGGACCTCGCTGCACTTCGTCGCCGAGCAGGCCGTCGAGGACGGGCTCGCGGATCGGCTGCGGGTGAATCGGAGGCTGGCGCCGGTGGCCAATGTGCGGCGGCGCACCAAGGCGGATATGCCCAACAACGACGCCATGCCGCGGATCGACGTCGATCCCGACACCTTCACCGTGCGCATCGACGGCGAGGTGTGGGCGGAGGAGCCCGCCGCGGAATTGCCCATGGCGCAGCGGTACTTCCTGTTCTGATCCGGCATCGGTGGCAGACTGCGACTATGACCGCAGACTGGGCGCACGTCGATCGCTATCTCGTGGACACCCTGGTGGGACATCAGGATTCGGGCGTATTGGAGGCGAATGCCGCCGCCGGGCTGCCCGCCATCGATGTCTCACCGCCACAGGGGAAATTCCTGTACCTCATCGCGCTGTCGATCGGTGCGCGGCGGGTGCTGGAGATCGGCACCCTCGGCGGGTACAGCACGATTCAGCTGGCGCGCGCCGTCGGCAAGGAAGGCCAGGTCGTCACCTTCGAGTACGCGCCGGAGCACGCACGGGTGGCTCGGGAGAACCTGGATCGCGCGGGTATCGGTGAGCGCGTGGACATTCGCGTCGGCGCGGCGCTGGACACGCTGCCGGTGCTGGCGGAGGAACAGCCGGAGCCGTTCGACCTCGTGTTCATCGATGCCGACAAGGTCAACAATTCGAACTATGTGCAGTGGGCGTTGCGGCTGACCCGGCCGGGCTCGGTGATCATTGTCGACAATGTGGTGCGCAATGGCGGTGTGGCCGACGCGGATTCGACCGATCCGGCGATTCGGGCCAGCCGCGAGGTGCTCGAACTGCTCGCCGCCGAACCGCGCCTGGACGCCACCGCCGTGCAAACCGTCGGCAGCAAGGGCTGGGACGGTTTCGCGTATGCCGTAGTCCTCGGCGAGGATTGAGCCCATGGCCAAACACCGCAAGTCCGATCGGGTTCCCGAGCAGTGCCCGTGCGGGCTGCCCGCGAAGTACCAGGACTGCTGTGGACGGCTACACCGCGGCGAGGCCCGGGCCGCGACCGCCGAGCTACTGATGCGGTCGCGGTTCAGCGCCTTCGCCGTCGGGGACGAGGACTACCTGTTGCACAGCTGGGCCCCCGAGACCCGGCCCGACGAAGTGGCCTTCGAACCCGGAGTGCGATGGGAGCGACTGGAAATCCTCGGCGCCACCGGCGGCGGCCCGTTCCACACCGAGGGCACCGTCGAGTTCCGTGCGCACTATCGTGCGCACGGCCAGCCCGGACAGCTGCACGAGAACAGCCACTTCCGCCGCCACGACGGCGCGTGGGTCTACCTCGACGGCGATATCCGAGCCTGATCAGTTCCCGAACGACATGATCGCGAACGCCGCCCCGAACGGATCGTTCAGCACACCGACACTGGACGGTCCGGGCATGTCCTGCGGAGCCTGCAACACGCTGCCGCCGAGCTTCTCGGCCCGCGCCGCGATCTCCTCGGTATCGCTCACCCGAATGGTCATCGACCAGAACGGCCCCGGCGCGCCCGGCGCGGCCAACGCCGCCCCACCGAACTCACGCCCGCCCGACACCGACAGCGCCTGATACGGATTCACCGTCGCGGTCTCCCACCCGGCATTCCGATACGTCCACCCCAGCACCTTCGCGTAATGCGCCATGGCCTCGGCAGGCGCCCGCACCGCCGCGTACTGCACCCAACACGGATTCCCGACCTCGCCCCACCGCTCGGTCCCCGGATGCGACTTCAACTGGCACACCCCATAAGGCGCCCCATCCGGATCGGTCAGCAACGCGAACTCCAACGTGCCGAACACATCCGTAGGCTCCACGAACACCCCCGCCCCCGAATCCTGAGCCACAGCCGTGGCCGCCGCCGCACTCTCCACCGCGAAATACGGCAGCCACGCCGCCGGTTTCACACCCCCCTCCGGATCGGTAGCCGACGCGATCCCCGCGACCTGCGCCCCCTCCTGCGTCAACACGGTGTAATGGCCCGCCTCCGGACCCATATCCTCAGCACCCCACCCGAACAACCCCCGATAAAAATCCGCCGCGGCGCCGATATCAGGCGCGGTGGCATCGAACCAACAGGGTGTACCAGCAGCAAAAGCCATAGTGCTCATCTCCTCGTAGAACGGGACATTCCACGCACGCGCGCAAACCACGCAGGGCTGCACCCCATGCAAACGTACAGACGATGCGAGCCACGCGAATTCATCGCCGCTCGGGAGAATCGCTGTTCAGAGCGGGATTCAGCGGTGGGTGGTGGCGAAGCCGTCGCAGAGGGCGGTGAGGCCGGTGTGGAGGAGGCGTTCGGGGTCGAGGAGGTCGCCGGGGCCGGTGCCTTCGAGGGGGGCCAGGGCGGGGGGTGTGGGCCAGAAGGGGTCGCCGTCGAGGAGGGCGGTGAGGCCGGAGCGTTCGTTGGGTTCGTTGTCTTTGCGGATGAGTAGGCGGGTGCTGACCTGTTGGAGGGCTACGCCTGCGATGTAGCTCCAGACGGACAGGGACATGCGGGTGGCTTCGCGGGTGTCGACGTCGAGTTCGCGGAAGCCCTCGACGAGCCAGCTGAGCACGATGAGGCTGTGTTCGCCGAAGTTGTAGCGGGGGACGGCGAAGGTGAACAGGACCCACGGGTGTTCTTGGTACAAGCGCCAATCCACTTCGGCGGCGATGCGGACGCGGTCGCGCCAGGTCCACTGCTGACCTTCGGGAGAGGGGTAGGGGTTGCGGCGGGACACCTCGTCGGTCATCGCGGCCAGCAAGGTGTCCTTGTTCGGGATGTGCCGGTACAGCGACATGGCCCCGGCCCCCATGCGTTCGGCGATGCGGCGCATGGACAGCGCGTCGAGGCCGGATTCGTCGGCCAGCGCGATCGCGGTGTCGATGATGGCGGCCCGAGTGAGCTTGGCCTCGCTCATAGGAATATCTCGCTTTCCTTTCCCGTTCCGGGATGCGTACACTGTACCCGGCTCCGGCGTACGTCGTACGCACGACTCGATTCGAATCAAGCTTCCGAAGGGTATCGGCAATGACAGGCACTCTCGCGCGCTCGGACGCGACGCGAAGCACCTCCGCACCTCGTCGCGCCTGGCTCGGTCTGGGCGTTCTCATCCTGCCCGTGCTGTTGGTGTCGATGGATATGTCGGTGCTGTATCTGGCCATGCCGACGCTCACCGCGCATCTGGATCCGTCGGCGACCGAACAGCTGTGGATTCTGGACATCTACGGGTTCATGATCGCGGGTCTGCTCATCACCATGGGCAATCTCGGCGATCGGATCGGGCGACGCAATATCCTCCTGGCGGGCGCCGCGATATTCGGAATCGCTTCGGCGGTGGCGGCTTTCGCGCCCAGCCCGGAGGTGTTGATCGCGGCGCGGGCGCTGATGGGTATCGGTGGCGCGACGCTGCTGCCGTCGAGTCTGGCACTGATCTCGAGCCTGTTCCCGCGCGATCGCGACCGCACCATGGCCATCGGTATCTGGACGGCGTTCTTCGCGGGCGGGTCGGCCATGGGGCCGATTATCGGCGGCGTACTGCTGCACCACTTCTGGTGGGGTTCGGTCTTCTTGATCAACGCGCCGGTGGTGTTGGTGCTGTTGGTCTTCGGGCCGCTGCTGCTGCCCGAGCACAAGTCGGCCGGGCGCGGGCCACTGGATCTGGTGAGTGTGGCGCTGTCCATCGGCGGCATTCTGCCGGTGGTGTACGCGATCAAGCATTTCGCGGCCGAGGGCGTGGACGCCTACGCGGTGGTGATCGGGCTGATCGGGCTGGCGCTGCTGGTGGCGTTCATTCGCCGTCAGAAGACCCTGGCCGAACCGCTGCTGGACCTGGGACTGTTCCGGCGTGGACTGTTCTCGGTGGCCGTCGGCTCCAGCACCGTCGGCATGCTCGCACTGGCCGGGATGAGCTATCTGACCAGCGTCTATCTCCAGTCGGTGACCGGGCGTGACGCCTTGCAGGCCGCGCTGCTCGGTATCCCGATGGCCATCGTGGTGTTCGCCTACTCCATGGGCGGCGGACGCATCGGCCATCTGCTCGGCGTGCGCTCGGCGTTCGTGGTGTCGTCCATCGCCGCGGCGATCGGCAATCTCATGTTGCTCGGCGTGGGCGTGCACGGCGGAATCGGTTGGTACATCGCGGGTTCCGTGGTGGCGGGCGCAGGCCTGGGCACCATGTTCACGCTGGTGTCGGAGGTGGCGGTCTCCTCGGTGCCGTCGGAGCGCGCGGGGTCGGCCGTCGGTATCTCGGAGACCAGTTTCGAACTCGGCAACGGTCTGGGGTTGGCGCTGTTGGGTTCGCTGGCGGCGCTGGTGTTCCGCAATGGCGGTGATTTCGCGCCGACGCTCGGTGAGACCATCGCCCGCGCGGGCGACAATGCCGAACTCGTCGAGTCGGCGCGGACCGCCTTCGTGAACGGCATGCACGTCGCCACCACGGCGGGCGCGGTGCTGCTGCTCGGCATGGCCCTCGTCGCGGCCTTCGCCAAACGCGACGCCACCACGCGCTGACCGGCGGATTTCGGCTCAACCGAAGCGAGGCGGCCGGGAGCGCAATACATTCGGTGCTGTGAACGAGACCGCGCCCACCCGCAACGGCCGCCCGCTCTCGGAACGAGTGGCCACCCGCCTGCTGTATCCGACCTCGCGGCCGCGCGAGAAATCGCTGCACGACGCGGTGGCCGGGCAGATCGTCCTGGTGACCGGGGCCTCGCACGGCATCGGCAAGGCGAGTGCGCGCAAGCTCGGGGCGGCGGGCGCGATCATGTTGCTGGTCGCCCGCTCCGCGGAGGATCTGGAGGCGGTCGCCGCCGATATCCGCGCGGCGGGCGGCACCGCGCACACCTATCCGCTGGACATCACGGATTTCGACGCGGTCGAGCGGCTGGGCCGCAAGCTGCTCGACGAACACGGCCATATCGACATCGTCGTCAACAACGCGGGCAAATCGATTCGCCGCTCGATCGCGCAGTCCTACGACCGTTTCCACGACTACACCCGGACGATGGACGTCAACTACCTCGGCCCGGTGCGCCTGCTGCTGACCCTGCTGCCTAGCATGCGCGAGCGCCGCAGCGGCCATATCGTCAATATCTCCACCTGGGGCCTGCGCATCCCACCCGCACCCCGCTGGTCCGCGTACTACGCCTCCAAAGGCGCCTTCGACTGCTGGTTGCGTTCCGTGGCAACCGAAATCGGGGCCGACAACGTCACCACGACCACCATCTACATGCCCCTCGTGCACACCCGCATGAGCGCCCCCACCGACTTCTCGGGCGTCCCCGGCCTCACCACCGCCGAGGCCGCCGACCTCATCGGCCACGCCGTCACCGACCGCCCCCACGAGATCACCCCGTGGTGGACCGGCCCCATCCAAGCCTTCAGCGATGTGGCCCGCGGCTCCGCGCACCGGTTCATGGCACGCGCCTTCAAGCGGGGGAAGGCATAGGCTCACCCCCGCGCTGTTTAGGATCGAGCGATGCGGAACCTGGGAGTGCGTCGATGAGCCTCGCGATGCTGCTGAATCTGGCGGACTCGCGGTTGCCGATCGGCGGGCATGTGCACTCCGGGGGCGTGGAGGAGGCGGTCAGCTCGGGGCTGGTGCGGGATGTGCGCTCGGTCGAGTTGTACCTGCGGCGGCGGATTCGGACCTCCGGTCTGGTGTCGGCGTCGCTGGCGGCCGCCGTATGCGCCGGGGCGCTCGATCCGGCGCGGGCGGAAGCCGAGGCCGATGCTCGTACACCCTCCCCGGCGGCACGCACGGCCTCACGGGCTCAAGGTCGCGGACTGCTGCGGTTGGCGAAACAGGTATGGCCGCAAGCGGATTGGAGCGGCCTCGGCCCGCGCCCGCATCTGTCCACCCTCTTCGGCCTCGTCGGCCGCGTCGCCGACGCGAGCCCGGAGGAGATCGCCTCGGTAGTCGTCTACACCACCATGACCGGTGCCGCCACCGCCGCCCAACGCCTGCTCGCCCTCGACCCGGCAGCCGTCGCCGCCTGCACCATCCGCCTCTCCGAGGTGTGCGACCGCACCGCCCGCGAGGCGACCACCGGCCTCGCCGCCCTCTCCGACCCCCTCCAGGACGTCCTCGCCGAACGGCACCTCCTCCGCGATATGCCGCTCTTCGCGTCCTAGCAACTCCGAAAACTCGAGCGGCGCACGAGGATTCGTTCCGCACGGCCCAATTCGACCGAACCGTCGATGCTGCTGGAGATTAGCTGCGACCATAGTCCTATGCCCCCGGGTAGCGAGGCCGCGCATCGTCTACGTCGTGTCCCCATGGCGGCACCGAGCCGGACCCGGCGGATTCGCTTGCGCCCGAATCCGGGTCCGCGCCGTCGTCGCCTGCTCCGGCCGGTGCAAGCCCTGTTCACCTGGGACGGCTGGGCGAAGGTGGGCGCGCTGGCGACCGCAGTCGCCGCGATCGGGGCACTGGTGTTCACCAACGCCTCGCTGCGGGTGAGTGCCGAACAGCAGCGACTCGCCGCGCAGGGCCAGGTCGCGGAGCGGTTCACCAGGGCGGGGGAGATGCTCGGCGACGACAGCAGCCACGTGCGGATGGGCGGGCTGTACCTGCTCGAACAGCTGGCCCGCGATTCGGAGCGTTATCGACGCGAATCATTCGAGGTGATCGGGGCATTCGTGCGCGATACCGCGTCGTTGCGGAAGGCCCCGTGCGCGGCGGACATCCAGATCGACCCGGAAGCCAAGCCTCCGCGCGCACCCGTCGAAGTGCAGGCCGCGTTGACGATCATCGGCCGCCGCACCGGGTCGATCGGCCATGAAATCGATATCGCGCATACGTGTTTGGCGGGTGCCGATCTTCGGGGAGCACAGCTGTCGGACGCGCTGCTCGACGGTTCCGTGCTGGCCCGCGCCCGGTTGACGGGCGCGAATCTGCACTGGGCGGACCTACGCGGCGCGGACCTGCGCGGGGTCGACGCCGACGATGTCGTTGTTCCGAACAGCGATGTCGCGTTGGACTCCGTGGTGGTGGATCTGAGCGCGGCGTTCCTGAGCGGTGCCGACCTCAGCGGTGCGAGCTTCCGAATGGCGGACTTCCACGAAGCCTTCCTGACCGGAGCGATCCTGCGCGACGCCAGCATGCCCGACACGAACGCGACGGATACGCACTGGTCGAAGGCCGATATGAGCGGCGTATTCCTGATGGGCTCGGACTTCGGGCGCGCGCTGCTGGACGATACGCGCTTCGTCGGCGCGCAATTGCGCGAAGTGAGTTTCGTCGGCGCCTCCATGCGCGGGGCCGACCTGACCGATGCCCACCTCGGCGGCGCGGACCTGCGCGGCGCGGATCTGACGGGCGCGACCCTGACCGGCGCGGACTTCGGTGGCGAGCAGTACCTGTGCGTGCTCGACGACTTCTCCCGGGAGACGTGCGCGACCCGGCCGGAGCCGTGGGCGGTCTACGACGACACGACACGGTGGCCCGCGGGGTTCACCCCCTCCTGGACGTCGCCGCTGCCCCGGGCGGCCGGGTAACACCGGGTTTACACGCGTCGGTAAGGATGGGGTTCATGCCACCTCATTTCATCGACGGAGAACCGCACGACCACCACGACCGCCCGAAGCGGGAGCGGACGGCGGGGGAGCCGGTACGGATCGGCATCGGCGGGCCGGTCGGATCGGGTAAGACGGCGCTCGTGGCGGCACTGTGTCGGCAGCTGCGCGAGGAGCTCTCGCTCGCGGTCCTGACCAATGACATCTACACCACCGAGGACGCGGACTTCCTGCGCCGCCACGCGGTCCTGCCCGATGAGCGGATCACCGCCGTGCAGACCGGCGGCTGCCCGCACACCGCGATCCGCGACGACATCACCGCGAACCTGGATGCCATCGACGATCTGATCGAGGCCAATCCGCCGCTGGATCTGATCCTGGTGGAATCCGGCGGCGACAATCTCACCGCGACGTTCTCGTCCGGTCTGATCGACGCGCAGATCTTCGTGGTCGACGTCGCCGGTGGCGACAAGGTGCCGCGCAAGGGCGGCCCGGGCGTGACCTTCTCGGATCTGCTGGTGATCAACAAGACCGATCTCGCGCCGATGGTGGGCGCGGATCTCGCGGTAATGGATCGTGATTCGTCCAAGGTGCGCGAGGGCCGCCCCTTCGTGTTCACCTCGCTCACCGAGGACCCGGCGGCGACTCCGGTACTGAACTGGGTGCGGGAGCAGCTGCGCATTGCCGCGGAACACGATGCGGCGGCGGGTGTTTCGCCCGCGCATCAGCACTGAGCCGAACCGGTGCTCATCGAGATGGGAACGACGGGTCGCGCGGCGCTGTCCAGGCGTCGTGCGGTGACGCGGCGTGAGTCGGCACCGACATGTACCGGGTCGGTGTGCCGTGCGCACTGAGCTGCGAATCGTCGCCTCGGCCGACGCGTTGCCGCGCATTCACGCGGTAGGCGGGTTGGCCGGGCGGCGCACCGCGCCCGACGTCGTCCACCTCATCGGCACCGCCGCCACCCCGCTGGGCGGCGACGAACTCGACATCACCATCCTGGTCGGGCCGGGCGCGCGGCTGGCCGTGCGTTCGGTCGCCGCCACCATCGCCCTGCCGGGCCGCGCGACCCGAAAGTCGGTGGCGCGCTGGCATATCGAGGTCGAGCCGGGCGGCGAACTGGATTTCGACCCCGAACCCACGGTGGTCGCCGGTGGCGCGGAGCACGACACGATCACCACGGTCCGCCTGGCGGAGGGCGCGAAACTGACTCTGCGCGAACGGGTTCAGATCGGCCGCACCGGCGAGGACCACGGCTGGTGGAGCGGCGAGCTGCATGCCGACCTCGGCGACCTGCCGCTGCTGCGCCACCGCCTCGATCTGGGCACCGACGCGCTCACCGATGACGCGCTGTCGGCCCCGCGCGCACTGGAGAGCGTGCTGCGCTACCCAGACGACCGCCCCGCCGAAACACACGGCATGGATGCCGCGCTGCTCCCTCTCGCCGCGGGCGGAACCTTGTTCACACGAACAGGTTCCGAACTGGTCTCGACACCGAGCACCAACCCGATGTGGAGCGCCCGACCGGCCGTGGTCGGTTAGTCATCCGGCCACCTGAGTCACCGACAGGGTTGGTCGCCGCTGGAGCAGGGCCTGGGTAAGCGCCTGAGCTGTGACCGGAATACCGGAGAACTCGGCGTCGATGATGTGATGCTTCGGACTGTCGCGGGCTGGGTGCATGCACCATCGGACGAATCGCGGTACGTGCGCCAGGGTCGCGTCGACATCGCGGAGCACGAACTCCGCGCGATAGAGATTCTCCTCGCCGGATCGGCTCAGCAGCTGGGCGGAGTGAATTTCCGTCCACGCGATGTGGCCGTATCGCACTACCTGAATCCCGTCGTCGGTGAGGACGAGTTCGGGTTGTCGCCGGATCAATTGCACAGCAAAGACAATGGTCAACAGTCCGCAGATCGCGATCCCGCCGATCTGCCACTTCAAATCGATGATCCCGAGTTGAAACGACAGCACACTCAGTGTGAACCCCACACCGCATATCGCGGTCTCCGCCAGCGCTACCGGTCTGTTCTGACGATAGATCGTCGCCATCTCGTCCTCCCCACTCACGGATCGGAAGGTACAGGATCGGCGCGTGAACGGCCCCCCTCGGGAAACAAACTGTGCCGGTGACTATCTCGGTGAGGCGATCATCTCACCCGCTCGACGGCCCGACGCATAGCTGGGTTATGTAACGTCGAGCACAAGCTCGATCTTGTTTGTTGCCAAGGCGATCCGCGAACGCACCGGTTGTCCGGGCGTAAGCGACGACGACCCACCTGTTTCGAGAGGAACGGTCATGAACGTAGAAGCTGGCGGTGTACGAACATTCGAATGCGATGTCGACCCCACCTGGATCGATATCAACGATCACATGAATGCCCAGTATTACGGGATCGTGGTCTATCGCGCGCACGCCACGTTCACCGACCTCCTGGGGCTGGGCGACGACTACGTCCGAAGTACGAAGTTCGGCAAAGTCGATGTCCTGACGCGGCTCTCGCAGTTCGCCGCCGAACAGAGCAAGGCCGGTTACCCCGAGGGTGTCGGGCGCACCATCCGGGTGCCGCGCAGCTGACCGGCACGCGGACACTCGGATTCGCGTTTACGTAGCCTGATGCCCTGCGCGCGGACAAGCTGCCCGCACTCGCCCTGAACCGGCACCGGGCCTGGGGAACATTTTTCCAATCTTCGCGGTGTCCGATCGGTCGATAGTGGTGCCACCTCGAGTGTGATCGCTGAGTCGAATCCACTCGAGTCCGCACCCGATCGACGAGAGGACACCTGTCGTGACCGATACCCTCGACCCCGCGCGGCGACAGCGCGAACGGCCCGCCCGACCATCTCGAAGTACCGGCGAGCGGTCGGCGGTATCGAGACTGTTGCTGGCTGGCGGTGTCATCGCGCCGCTGCTCAATATCGTTGTGGTTCTCACCCTTGGGGCCATACGCCCCGACTACAACCCGTGGGTGGTCCCCGACAGCAATCTCGAGCTGGGGCCGGGCGGGTGGATGCAGATCACCAACTACATCGTGACCGGCGTGCTGCTGCTCGCCTTCGCGCTCGGGGTGCGGCAGCGTCTGCGTACCGGACGCGGATCCACCTGGGGGCCAATCCTTCTCGGCATCTATGGGCTCACCTTCGTCGCCATCGGACCCATCCTGCCCGACCCATCGCTGGGGTACCCGCCCGGAGAACCGACCGAGCTGACCGTTCACGGTGCGGTGCACAGTCTCTTGGGTCTGGTGCAGTTCACATCGCTGACGGTGGCGTGTTTCGTCCTGGCGCGGTACGACGGGGCGCTCGAAAAGCGTGGCTGGAGATGGTATTCGGTCACCACCGCGCTGGTGGTCGCCATCTCGTACGTCGCCTTCGCTCTCATCGCGAAGCTGTGGGACGGGGGACCGGCGGGGCTCATCGAGCGAATCGGGATCTTCGCCGGAGGGCTGTGGGTGGTGGCGTTGGCGATCCGGCTGCTGCGCGGGCCAGCCGCGCAGTGAATCGCCCACTCTGGGCGGAACGCGAAAAAATGCCGGGTGCGACGGGAACCGAACCTCACCCTCGGTTCCCGCCGCATCCGGTAAAGCCGTGACGCGGGTACTGCCCTCGGTCAACCGTCTCGGCGACTAGTCGCCCATGACGCGCGGTGGGGCGTTGAACGAGTTCACCGCACCGACCGCCGCACCCGCCGCCGCGCCGAGCGCCGCCGCGGGAACGGTGATGACGGCCGCACCGGCCGCCGCACCGAGGACCGGTCCGGCGACGATTCCGACCGGCACGAAGGCCAGACCGGCCACCAGCCCGAGCGCGCCGCCGACCGTGGCCGAGGTGAGCGCGAACGGCGCCGCTGTCGCGGCTCCGGCCACCGCACCCATGGCCGCGGTGCCGACGGTCTGTCCGGCGATGCGGTCGGAGCGGCTGCGCTCCATGCCGATGGAATCGAGGAAGGTGGCGAGATTCGCCTCGATCTGCGCGGCATTGTCATTGATCTGGATCGCTTGTTCCTTGTCGATCCAGTTCGGCGCGTCCACCTGCACATCCCCGAACCGGAACTTGCCCGGCGGCGGGGCGATCGGCGGCACCGGCGCCACGGGGACGGGCGGGTGCAGCACGCCCACGGGGGCGAGGTAGCTCTTGTCCGGAGCCGGACGCGACCACTGGATCGAGCTGCGGGTCTCATCCGGGATCTGCAGGCCCTCGTACGGCATGACATTCGGCGCGTCGGCGGCGGGCCACGTGGGGGCCTCGTCATGATGCGTTACCGGATTCGGCTCTGCCGGTGTGGCATTGGCCTGACCGGAACCGACGATCGCCAAGACTAGCGGTACCGCGCCTGCCGCCACCACATTGCCGACTCGATTGCGATGCGGGTTGAGGGCTCTGTGCTTGCCTGCGGCCATACACGACCTTTCTTCCAGGTGAACATCGACGCCCGACATTCGGACCCATCGGTCGTGTGGATGGGTGGCGGAATCGGACGTGTCGAAATCCTTTGTGTTGCCATGTGTTAGCTGAATGTGAATCGAGCACACGGCAAGAAGGCCGGAACCTTGTTCAGGATTCCGGCCTTCGGGCAAATCGGCTGTTACTCGGCCGTTGCCGCATCGATCGGAGCGGTGCCCTCGTCCATCGGGGCGGCCTCCGTGGCGGGAGCCAGGTACCCGTTCACCGCGCCCACCGCGGCACCGATGGTCGCGCCGACGGTGGCCGCCGGAACCGCGACGAGGGCGACCCCGGCGGTCGCGCCCACGGCCGGGCCGAAGACCCACCCGGCCGGTGCGAACGGCGTCCCCGCCATGGCGCCGACGAAACCGCCCATGGCCCCGGCCGCGACCTCGACCGGCGCGGCCACGCCGACACCCACGGCCGCGCCGACCGCGGCGGTGCCGACGGTCTGCGCCGCGATGCGGTCGGAGCGGCTTGGCTCGAACCCGGCCGAATCGAGGGTGCGCGCCAACTCCGCCTCGGCGGTGCCGACGATCTCGTTGACCTGATCGGCCTGCTCGGGCGTCAGCCAGGTCGGAATGTCGACCTGGGTGTCGCCGAAGCGCAACTTGCCCTCGGGCGCGGCGATCACCGCGACCTCGGGCGCCGCGGCCGGATTCGGCATCCGCAGCTCGTGCGGATTCACCGCCGCGAGGGATCCGCCCGGAATATCGCGCACGCCCACGGGGGAGTTGCGGCTCACCCGCACCCCCGGAGCATCGGCGGCCGCGGCCGGTTCGACCGAATTGTCCAGTGCCGCCGTCTCTTCCGACCCGGCGGTCGGCGAGGTGTCCAGGAATTCCCGCACGCCCTCGTCGAGCCCCTCCGGCACGGGCACGGCCAACTCACCGAACGGTGACTCGACCAGGAGCGGCTGCGGGGCCTCCTGCGCCTGCGCGGCGGGCGCGTCCTGCGGGGCCGCCGGGTCGGCCGCGGCCGTTCCGGCGAGCGCGAGGGTGAAGGGCAGCGCCCCGACGACGGCGAGCGAACCCCACCGTCGTCGAGGCGAAAGACGATCTACCTGTTGGCGTTTGCCCACGAATGACCTTTCTCGTGAATGTTCATGGCTGTCGAACATTCGGATCCGGTCATTAGGGCGGATTGGTCGGAAAGTCCCCCCGCTCGGCGTTAGGGGATCAGCCCACCCGGCGGTCGCCCGACGGCTCGGCCTTTTCGTTCGCCACGGATTTGCCGTTACCCGTTGCGGATTCACCGTCGAAGGGTCGCACGGCCTCGCGCGCCTCTTCGTCGGCGGCGTTCACGGCCTCCAGGGCCAGGCGCGCGAACACCCACTGCTCGGTGGCGGCCATCTGTCCGCGATGGCGTCCGAGGAAGGAGACGAACCATTCGAAGACGGTGACGAACCGGCTGCGGAAGCCGACCAGGTACCACAGGTGCAGCGCCAGCCACGCCAGCCAGGCGATGAACCCGCCGAACTCCAGCTTGCCCACCTGACACACCGCGCTGAAGCGCGAGATGGTGGCCATGGAGCCCTTGTCGAAGTACTTGAACGGCTTTCGCTCCGAGGGCTGATGGCCCGCCAACCCCGCCTTGATGGCCTTGGCCGCGTAGGTGCCGCCCTGGATCGCGCCCTGCGCCTGCCCCGGCACGCCCGGCACGGCCATGAGGTCGCCGACCACGAAGACGTTCGGGTGGCCCTTGATGGTGAGATCCGGTTCCACGATCACGCGCCCGGCCCGGTCCACCTCGGTGCCGTCGGAGCGTTCGGCGAGCTGCTTGCCCAGTTCGCTGGCCTGCACACCGGCGGACCAGACCTTGCAGGCGGATTCGATGCGGCGTTCGCTGCCGTCCTTGTCCTTGATGGTCACCCCGCCCGCGTCGACATTGGTGACCATGGCGTTGAGCTGAATCTCCACGCCCATCTTCTCGAGGCGCTTGTGCGCCTTGCCGCCGAGCTTGGGGCCCATCGGCTTGAGCACGGCGTCCGCGCCCTCGACCAGGATGACGCGCGCATCGCGCGGGTCGATATTGCGGAAGGTGCCCATGAGGGTGCGGTCGGAGAGTTCGGCGATCTGCCCGGCCAATTCGACGCCGGTGGGGCCCGCGCCGACCACCACGAAGGTCATGAAGCGGTCGCGCATCTCCTGGCTGGAGGCCAATTCGGCCTCCTCGAAGCTGCCGAGGATGCGCGCGCGTAGTTCGAGCGCGTCGTCGATGGTCTTCATGCCGGGGGCGTAGGTGGCGAAGTGGTCGTTGCCGAAGTACGACTGCTGCGCGCCGGTGGCGACGATGAGGGAATCGAACCTGGTCTGGTGGTCCTGGTTCAGCAGCCGGGAGGTGACGATCTTGTTCTCCAGATCGACATCGTGCACATCGCCCATGATGACCTGCACGTTCTTCTGCTTGCGCAGCACGATGCGGGTGGCGGGCGCGATTTCGCCGACGGAGAGGATGCCGGTGGCGACCTGGTACAGCAGCGGCTGGAACAGGTGCGTCGAGGTCTTGGAGATCAGGGTGATGTCGACATCGGCCTTCTTCAGGTGCTTGCAGGCGAACAAGCCACCGAACCCGGACCCGATCACCACCACGCGATGGCGTTGCGTAACGACAGAATCGGTGCTCATCTAGTCCTGCTCCCTAGGCAGACGGTATTGCTACGACACTTCACGCCCAACGGTAGTACGGCGTGAGGGTGGTCGACCAATCAGGACACATCGGGAAAAGCCTCGGACACCACTGCTCGCTCGAAAATACAATATGGGCAGTCGTTCAGGGAGGATTGCCATGGTCGCCGTGGCCGGTCGGGTCCCCGCCGAGGCGGAGAACCTGTCGCTGATGGAGATTCCGCGCGAAGGACCGGTCGACCGGGCGTTGTCGCGGCTGCCGGTGCGCGAGCGGGTGCTCGCCGAACCGCCCGAGGGCAGCGGTCTGCTGCCGGTGCGCGGTGATGCCGGGCTGCCGTATCTGGGGCGGAGTCTGCAATATCTGCGCTGGGGTCCGGCCGAGATGATGGACCGCTATCGGAAATACGGACCGGTCTCGTTCAACTGTGCGCTGGGCGCGCGGCGGGTGCTGGTCGCCGGGCCGGAGGCCATCGACGAGGTGCTCGGCAAGCGCCGCCAGGATTTCGGCTCGGGGTGGGATTGGTTCATCGGCCCCTTCTTCCACCGCGGATTGCTGCTGCTCTCCTTCGACGAGCACATGTTCCACCGCCGGATCATGCAGCAGGCATTCACTCGAGACCGCTTGCAGGAGCACCTGTTCGAGCTGAACACCGTGGTGGGCAGTGCGGTGGACCGGTGGGTGCCGGAGGGGGAGCGGCGGTTGCCGCTGTATCCGGCCTTCAAGGAGTTGACGCTGCGCATCGCCACCGATGTCTTCATGGCGGTCGATTCGGGTGCCGAGCGTGAGCGCCTGGGCAAAGCGTTCCTGCAATGCACGCATGCAGCGCTGGCCCTGCTGCGGTTCTCCGTGCCCTTCGGCAACTGGCGCGCTGGACTTCAGGGCCGAAAAGTCCTGGAGCAGTACTTCACTCGCATGATTCCGGAGAAGCGCCGCAACCCCGGACCGGATTTCTTCTCCGCGCTGTGCCACGCGCGCACCGAGGACGGCGAGGTCTTCAGCGACGCGGATGTGGTCAACCACATGATCTTTCTGATCATGGCCGCCCACGACACCACCACGACCACGGTCACCACCACCGCCTACTACCTGGGTCGGCATCCGCAATGGCAGGAGCGAGTACGCGCCGAAGCCCTCGCCCTCCACGCCGACCTGGACGGCGCGTCGCCCACCATCGCCGATCTCGACCGCCTGCACGATCTCGACCTCGTCATTCGCGAAAGCCTGCGCCTCATGCCGCCGGTGCCCGGCCTGGTCCGCCGTGCCGTCCGCGACACCGAGATCGCCGGACACTTCGTCCCCGAGGGCACCCAGGTCGACATCGCCCACGGCGTCAACCACATGCTGCCCGAATTCTGGACGCGCCCCGAACTTTTCGACCCGGAACGCTTCGCCGAGCACCGCCGCGAGGACCGCGCGCACCGCCTGGCCTGGCTGCCCTTCGGGGCGGGCGCGCACAAGTGCATCGGCATGCACTTCGGCGTCTTCGAGGTGAAAACCATCCTCGCGGCCCTGCTCCGCGACTACGAATGGCACTATCCGGGCGACTACCTCATGCCCTGGGGCTTCTCCACCATCCCGTTCCCTCGCGACGGCGCACCGGTCACCCTGCGCCGCCGCTGAGCGCGGCGGCGCGGTCGTCGATCAGCGGCCCTTGAACAGGATTTCCGCTACCCGGGTGGTGGTCTGCGCGCCGTCGGCGTAGCCGCCGTCGCCGCCCAGGGAGTTCATGATGGCGAGGGTGTAGCGCTCGCCGGGTCCGGCGAAGCCGACCGAGTTGACCACCCAGCCGCCCTGTTCGTCGGACCAGCCGTTCTTGAGGCCCGGGCGCATGGCCGAGCCCGCGCCCCACACGCCCCAGTGCTGGTTGGTGTCGACCTGGCGCATGCGGTCCACGAGGTAGTCGCGGTCGTCGGGGTGCATGCTGGTGAGCACGCTGTCCATGAGGCGGTCGAGGTCGTCGGGGGTGCACTGCTGGAAGCCCCAGTCGGGGAACAGCTTGGTCTGGGCCATGGAGCTGGTGGGCGGCAGCGGGAGCAGGCTGCCCATGCCATTGGCGCGGAAGGCGTTCTGGAAAGCCATGCGATCCAGGCCCGCGTACTTGTTCCAGAGGATGTCGGCGGCGGTGTCGTTGGAGGTTGCCAGCATGGATTCCAGCAGGCCACGGTCGCCCGGGTCGAGGGTGATGGCGCCCACCCGGGCACGATTCAGCAGATCCTCGGCGATCGCCAGCTTGATGGTGGAGGCGGTCCAGAACATGGTGCCCGCATTGTCATTTCGGTAGATGCCGCCGGTAACCCGGTCGCGCACCACGTATCCCACGACTCCGGGGCGCGAACGCAGATAGTTGTCGACCGCGCTGATGCGGCTGCTCATATCGGAGTCGAAACCCGATATCTCGGTGCGCAGCGGTAACGCGGAGGCGGTCGGCGCGGACAGACCGGAGCCCGGGGCGAACGCGGGCGCGGTGGGGATCAGGGCGGCGGCCGTCAGGACGCAGGCGGATGCGGCCACGCGGGAGCGTCGGGCCTTCGGAGAACGCACGGTGGATCACAATAGACACTGTGGTGTCCGCTATGCACGTCTTGAGCTGAACCGTTACATATGCTATCGAATCACCGTTCGCCGCAGCGGCTTTCGTTCGTCGGCGCTGTTCAGCGGAAAGCGGCGGTCAATTCCTCGACGCTGCGGCCGTTGAGTCGGTAGCAGTGTTCGAAGGCTTCGGTGTGGCGATCGCGCGGCCAGCTCTGTAGGACGATGCCGCGGCCGTAGTGGCGCGAGTTGATCAACTCCCAGCGGTCTCCGACGCGGCGGACCGTGAACCCGGACGGGGGCACCAGGGGAATCACCATGGCGGACATCGTCGCGAACCAGCCTTTCCGTACCTACTCCCAACCTCCCCGAAAAGCACTGTCGCATACCACAGTAGAAATCCCGTGTGACGCGCCCGAGCAAATCGGCGGCATGTGGCGCGTGTCACCGAGCAACGCGCGGCACTCGGTGTTTGCATGTGGTTCGCCGACTGTATAGACACAGGTCGTGCACATTCACCGGGCGGAACGAGCGGACGCGCTCGCCGACGCGCTGGCCCAGCTGCTCGCCACCCCTCTTGACGACCCGTTCACCGCCGAAGTGGTGGCGGTTCCGGCCAAGGGGATCGAGCGCTGGCTGAACCAGCGGTTGGCGACGGTGCTCGGCCGCGGGGGTGCGGGCGAGGCGGTGACCAGCGGCGATGGCATCGCGGCGAATATCGCGTTCCCGGATCCGGCGAGCCTGGTGGGTGCGGTGTTGGCCGAGGCCACCGGGTTGACGCCGGACGAGGATCCTTGGGCTCCAGAGCGTTTGGTGTGGACGCTGCTGCCGGTGCTGGACGCCGTCTTGGGCGAGTCGTGGTGTTCGGTGCTGTCGCGACATCTCGGACAGGGTGACCCGAGCGGGCATCGGGTGGGGCGGCGTTATGCCACGGCATCGCGGATCGCGGACCTGTTCGACAGCTATGGGACGCAGCGGCCGGGCATGGTGACGGCGTGGGCGAGTGGGGCTGATACCGACGGAACCGGTCGGGATCTTCCGGAGGATTTGCGGTGGCAGCCGCAGTTGTGGCGCAAGTTGCGGGCCGAGGTGGGGGTGCCGAGTCCGGCGGAGCGGCTGCACGCGGCGTGTGCGCGGTTGCGCGCGGAGCCGGGTTGTGTATCGCTGTCCGAACGGATTTCGCTGTTCGGCGTGACGCGTTTGACGACCGATCAGTTGGAAGTGTTGTCCGCGTTGTCGGTGGGGCGGGAGGTGCATTTGTGGTTGGTGCACCCCAGTCCGGTGCTGTGGGAACGGCTGGGGTCGCCGACCGGTCGTGGCAGCCAGGGCAATTCGGCCGACCGGTCGGATTCTGCTGCGCCGGAATCATTCTCGATGTCCGAGATAGGCGAAACGTCGGATTCCGTTGTGCGGGTGCGGCATCCGCTGCTCTCGGCGCTGAGTCGCGATGTGCGGGAATTGCAGCAGCGGCTGTGGGAGTACGAGCTGCGCGAGACGTATCACGAATCGCCGGTTCGGGACGCGGGCGCGGTGAGCTGCGCGAGCGTCGGGGGCGCGGTGGACGACGGGCGCGCGGTGCGCCGCACCCTGTTGTCCGAATTGCAGTGCGCCATCAAGGAGGACCGGTGGCCGCCCGAGCCGGATGCGGCGCTCGCGGCCGACGGCACGGTGACCGTGCACTCCTGTCACGGGCCCGCGCGGCAGGTCGAGGTCATGCGCGATGCGCTGCTGCGGGTCTTCGCCGACGATCCGACGCTGCAACCGCGCGATGTGATCGTCATGTGCCCGGATGTGGAGAGCTACGCGCCCTTGGTGCGGGCCGCGTTCGGGCAGTGGTCCCTGGACAGCTCCGAACCGGGGCATCCGGCGCACGCGCTGCGGGTGCGGCTGGCCGATCGCGCACAGCGGTCGGTGAACCCCATGCTCGGAGTGATCGCCACACTGCTCGACTTGGCCGATGCGCGCGTCACCGTCACCGAGGTCCTGGATCTCGCCGCGGCCGAACCGGTGCGCTACCGGTGCGGATTCGACGACGACGATATCGAGCGGCTGCGCGAATGGGCCGCCGAGACCGGCGCGCGATGGGGGATCGGGCAGCGGCAGCGGCAGGCGTTCGGGCTGGGGGATTTCGCGCAGAACACCGTGAACGCGGCGGTGGATCGCATTCTGCTCGGGGTGGCGGCGGGTGAATCCAGTGAGGACTGGCTGGATTTGGCGCTGCCCCTCGACGATGTGGACAGCAATGACATCGATCTCGCGGGGCGGTTCGCGGAGTTCGTGGACCGGCTCGCGGTCTGCCTGCGGGACCTGCGCGGGCCGACGCTGACCGAACCGGCGGGAGCCGAGCGGCCCGCGAACGAATGGGCGGGCGTGCTCGGGCGGGCCCTGGACCTGCTCACCGATCTGCCCATGAGCCAGGGGTGGATGGGCGTGCAGGCGCGGCGTGAGATCGCGGCCGCGCTGGAGTACGCCGGAACGGTGCCGCTGCGGTTGCCCGATATCGCGGCGCTGCTCTCGGCGCGGCTGGCCGGGCGGGCCTCGCGCGCCAACTTCCGCACCGGCGAGCTGACCGTGTGCACCATGGTGCCCATGCGTTCGGTGCCGCATCGGGTGGTGGTGCTGCTCGGTCTCGACGACGAAGTGTTCCCGCGCTCGGGCGGTATCGACGGCGACGATGTGCTGGCGCGACACCGCTGTCCCGGCGACCGCGATCCGCGCAGCGAGGACCGCCAGCTGCTCTTGGACGCGATCATGGCGGCGGGGGAGCGAATCATCCTGCTGCACACCGGATCCGACCCGGTGAGCGGTGCGCATCGCCCGCCCGCGATCCCACTCGCCGAACTCCTCGACACGGTGCGCGGGCATGTGGGCCGCGACGCCATGGACGCGATCGTCACCCGACATCCCTTGCAGCCCTTCGATGCCGCGAACTTCGATGCGGCACGGCCGTTCAGCTTCGATCCGGTGGCGTTGGCGGGTGCGGTGGCGGCGCGGCAGCCGCAGCGGCCGCGCCCGGTCTTCCTCGCCGCGCCCTTGGAACCGGCCACGCCCGGCGATGTGGAGCTCACCGATCTCGTCGCGTTCGTGGAACATCCGGTGCGGGCATTTCTGTGGCAGCGCTTGGGAATTCGTGTTCCCGAGGAAGAGGAGGAGATCGACGACCGGCTGCCGATCGCGCTCGACGGGCTCACCAAATGGGGGATGGGCGAGCGCATGCTCGCCGCACGGCTCAATGGCGTGGAGGCCGATGTACTGCGCGCGGCCGAATGGCGGCGCGGCACACTGCCGCCCGCGCGCATGGGCGCGGCGGTCCTCGACGATATCGAGAGCACCGTCGACCAGTTGGTGCGCGTCGCCCGGCCGATGCACGAGATACCCGGTCGCACCATCGATATCGCGGTGGACCTCGGCGACGGCCGCCGCCTCACCGGCACCGTCTCCGACGTCCACGACGACGCGCTGCTGCGCGCCACCTACTCGCGCCTGGCGGCCAAACACCGCATCGCCGCCTGGGTGCGCCTGCTGGCCCTGGCGGCCACCGGCTCGCATCAGAGCTGGCGCGCCATCACCCTCGGTCGCGGTCAGTTCCGCAACCCGGTCTGGCAGTCCACGCTCACCGCCCCCGACGCCGCCACCTGCCGCGCCATCCTGCGTCAACTCGCGCACCTGCGCGACGCCGGACTCAGCGAGGCGTTGCCGATAGCCCCCGCCGCCTCGGCCGTCTACGCCGACCGCCGCTGCAAGGGTGCGTCCGTGGAGGACGCCACCCTCTCGGCGGAACAGGAATTCAGCGGCGCGTACGGTGAACACAACGACCGCTACCTGCGCCAGGTCTGGGGTGCGAACCTGCGCTTCGCCGACCTCACCGACCCGCCCGCGCAGAGCGGCGAGGAACAGTCCCGCTTCGGCGAGCTGGCCCGAAACCTGTGGAACCCGTTGCTCGCCAACGAAACTCAAGGACGCCCGTGACCACCCGCACCGCCGATGAGTGACGAACTGTTCTCCCTCGCCGAGGTGGCGGCGGAGCCCACACCCGCACCCGCCCGCCGCCGGGCGCGCTCGTCCGTGGACACGCGCTCGGCCACGTCGCGCGACACCGACTCCCGGGCCGAGCCGGTCGCGCCAGCGGAGGGGTCAGGCGGACGGGACAAGGCCGAACCATTGGCCATTCCCCTGGATCTGGTGACAGAGCCCGCTGGCGCGGGTGCCGCCGCAACGCCGCGGTCGGCGACAGCGGAGGACGCGTCGGCACCGAGTATCCGAACTCGCAACGCGGGGTCGGCTCCGGCCGATACCCCTGCCCTGCCGCTCGAATCGTCGGCCGGGAGCGCTCATCCTGATGACAGTCCCTTCAGCGCCGCCGAGCCGATGTCGGAGACGCGCCGAGTAGGCGACGCGCCCGCGAACGATGTGCGCGAATCCTCGGCGGCAGCGGCTGATGATTGGGCGGTGGACGAATCGGATGCGGCGCTCGTGGGTGGGGCGTCGGAATCGCGGTTCGATCTGTTCGGGCCGCTGCCGTCGGGGACCATGGTGTTGGAGGCCAGCGCCGGGACCGGTAAGACGTATGCCATTGTCGGGCTGGCGGTTCGGTATGTGGCCGAGGCCGGGGTCGATATCTCGCAGCTGTTGCTGGTGACGTTCAGCCGCGCGGCGACGCAGGAATTGCGGGAGCGGACGCGGAATCGGTTCGTGGAGGTCGCGGCCGGGCTGGCCGATTCCGAGGCGGCGCGAACCTCGCGCGACGAACTGGTTCGTCTACTGGCACAAGCGGATTCGGCGGAAGTCGCGGCTCGTCGCGAGCGGCTGCTGGCGGCGCTGTCGGATTTCGACGCCGGGTCTATTGCCACGACGCACAGCTTCTGTCAGCGCATGCTCGACGAGCTCGGTTTGGCGGGGGAGCGCGATCCGGGGGCGCGGCTGGTCGAGAGCATCGAGGATCTCGTCTCCACCGTGGCCGACGACCTGTATGTGAGCCGCTACGCGCGCGAGGGCGCGCCGTTCTCACCGTCGGAGGCCCACGAACTCGCGGTGTCGGCGGTGAACGACCGGCAGGCGATTCTGGTGCCGCAGGCCGAATTCGAAGAGGATCCCTCCGCCGAGCGCGTGGCCTTCGCCAACGCGGTGCGCGCCGAAGTCGCACGGCGCAAACAGCTTTCGGGCATTCGCGACTTCGACGACCTGCTCGTGCTGCTGCATCGGGTGCTGGCCGACGAGGAGCACGGGGAGCGGGCGTGCCGTCGGATTCGGGACCGCTTCCGGGTGGCGCTGGTCGATGAGTTCCAGGACACCGACCCGTTGCAGTGGGACATTCTGCGCCGCGCCTTCCACGGGCACGCCACGCTGGTGTTGGTCGGCGACCCGAAACAGGCCATCTACGCCTTCCGCGGCGCTGAAGTGCTCAGCTACCTGACCGCGGTGGCCGTCGCCGACGACCGGCGCGAACTCACCGTCAACTGGCGCAGTGACGCGGGGCTGCTCCAGGCCCTCGCGCACGTGCAGAGTGGTGCGGCGTTGGGGCACAAGGAGATCGCCGTGCACCCGGTGGCCGCCACCCGGCCGTGGACACGGTTGTCGGGGCCGCCGGAGGTCATCACACCCATGCGCCTGCGCTGCCTGCCGCGCAGCGGCGCGGGGCCGCTGAACAAATCGGGTTTCCCGACCGTCGGCAAACAGCGTGAGCGCGTGGCCACCGATGTCGCCGCAGATATCGTTCGGTTGCTGGAATCGAAGGTCACCATCACCACGTCCCAGGGCGAAAGGGACTTGGACGCGGGCGATATCGCGGTGCTGGTACGCACCCACACCCAGCTGAACCTGGTGCGCGCCGCCCTGGAGAAGGCGGGCGTGCCCTCCGTACTCACCGGCGGGGCAAGTGTTTTCGGCACCGAGGCCGCCCTCGACTGGCTGTGGGTGCTGCGCGCCCTCGAACAGCCGCACCGCGGCGACCGTGTCCGTCTCGCCGCGGGCACCGCCTTGTTCGGCATCTCCGCCACCGAAATTGACACCGGCGGAGCGGATCTCGTCGGCCAGCTCAGTGCCCAGCTGCGCGATTCCGCTCGCCTGTTCGCCCGTGCCGGATTCGCCGCCGTTTTCGAAAAACTCTCCGCCGAAAAGGAATTGGCCCCGCGTCTGCTCTCCCTCGACGGCGGTGAGCGTCGCCTCACCGACCTGCGCCACATCGCCCAGCTCCTGGACGAGGCGGCCCTGCGTGAATCCCTCGGCCTGACCGCGCTCACCCGCTGGCTCGCCGACCGCGTCCGCGACCCGGCCTCCGGCGCGGTCAGCGGCCGTAGCCGCCGTCTGGACCGTGACGCGCGCTCGGTGCAGATCGCCACGGTGCACGCCAGCAAGGGACTCGAATTCCCGGTCGTCTACCTGCCTTTCGCCTGGGACTCCATGATGCTGCCCAAGAACGCGGCGCTGCTGTTCCACGACGACCAGGACCGTCGCGTCCTCGATGTCGGCGGCCCGGACGCCCCCGGCCACGCCGCCCGCAAGATGCGCGCCGACGGCGAAGCGGCGGGGGAGGAGCTGCGGCTGCTGTACGTGGCGCTCACGCGCGCCGGAGCGCAGGTGGTGGCCTGGTGGGCACCGAGCTACAACACTGCCACCGGACCTCTGCACCGCATGCTGCTGGGTCGTCGGGCGGGTGAGGCCGAGGTTGCCGACAAGGTGACCGTGCCCGCGGATCGGGTTGCGCTGGAACAGATCACCACGTGGGCGAGTCTCGCCGGGGACGGCGTGATCGCCGTGGAACCTGTCGACAAGGTGCACGCGGCGAAACTGCGTGCCGTCCGCGACGAGGACAAGGCGATCGAACTCGCCGCCGCCCGCTTCGATCGGGTGCTCGATCACGACTGGCGGCGCACCTCCTACTCGGCGCTCACCGCCGGAGCCCACGACCACGCCCCCGCCGTCGAACCCGATGACAGTGGGGTCGGCGACGAACCCGACGGCCCATCGGTGCTCGACGATGAATCCGCGCTCACCGATGCCGCACCCTCGCTGATGAATTCGCTGCCCTACGGTGCGGAGTTCGGCACACTCGTGCACGAGGTCCTCGAGTACGTCGACACCGACGCGCCCGATCTGGCCGCCGAGATTCGCGCGCGCTGCGACCACGCCCTCGCCGAGCAGATGTTCGACGCCGATCCCGAGGTGCTGGCCGCTTCACTGCTGGCGGTGATGCGCACTCCCATCGGATTCGGTTGCCTCGCGGACATTTCCGCGCGAGACCGGCTCAGTGAACTCGATTTCGAGCTGCCCCTCGCGGGTGGTGACACGCCCGCGTTCGAACGCGTGACGGTGCCGCACATCGCGACGCTGCTGCGCCGCCACCTGCCACCCGGGGATCCCTTGGCGGCCTACGCCGATCAGCTCGCCGACCTCGATCCCACCCCGTTGCGCGGCTACCTCACCGGCAGTATCGACGCCGTCCTGCGCATCCCCGGACCGCGTTTTGTGATCGTGGACTACAAGACGAATCGGCTCGGCACCGGTGACCTCACCGTCGCCCACTACACGCACGAGCGCATGGCCGCCGAGATGATGCGCTCGCACTACCCGCTCCAGGCGATCCTGTATTCGGTTGCCCTGCACCGCTATCTGCGGTGGCGCATGCCCGACTACGATCCCAGCCGCCACCTGGGCGGCATCCGCTACCTGTTCGTGCGCGGCATGATCGGCCCCGACACCCCGAATGGCGCAGGCGTTTTCGATTGGGAACCGCCCGCCCAGCTCGTCGTGGAGTTGTCGGCACTGCTCGCGGGCGAACGCGTCGGCGAGGGGGTGCGCGCATGACGTCGATCTCGGTGGCGCAGCGTGGAACCGGTCCGCTGCGCATCTTCAACGAAGCCGGTGTGCTCTCCGCCGCGGATGTCCATGTGGCCGTGCGGCTCGGGCGGCTCGGGCGAGAGGAATCGCCGCTGGTGCTGTTCGCGACGGCCTTGGCGGTGCGCGCGGTGCGGTCGGGCTCGGTGTGCCTGGAGCTCACCAGGATGCACGAGATCGGCGTCGACGCGGAGGGTACCGAGGAATCCGCCATCGATCCGGCGACGCTGCCGTGGCCGGATGTGGAGGCCGTGATCGCCGCGCTGCGCGTGAGCCCGCTGATCACCGGCAGTCCCGCCGGACCGCTGAAGCCACTGCGGCTCATCGACGCCCCCGCCGGATCCGATGCCGGGCCGTTGCTCTACCTGGACCGCTACTTCCGGCAGGAAGAGACCATTCGAGAGGCGCTCACGCAGCGCGCCGCCACGCACCCCATGGTGGACGCGGAACTCGTTCGGCGCGAACTGGATCGGCTGTTCCCGGACTCCGCCGGACCGGGCGAGCCACCCGACCGGCAGCGGCTCGCGGCCGCCTTGGCCGCCACCCAGTGGACCACCGTCGTGGCCGGTGGACCCGGCACCGGTAAGACGCACACCATCGCGCGGATCCTGGCTCTGCTTGTCGCACACCAGGATGCGGTACCCGGCGCACCCGCGCTGCGGATCGCGCTTGCAGCGCCGACCGGCAAAGCCGCTGCGCGCCTTCAGGAATCGGTGCGCGAGCAGGCGGGTGACATCGGACTGCCCGAACTCACCGCCGCCACCCTGCACCGCCTGCTCGGTTGGCAGCGCGGTGGTGCGTCGCGGTTCCGCCACAACGAATTCAACCGGCTGCCCTACGACGTCATCGTGGTCGACGAAACCTCCATGGTCTCGCTCACCATGATGAGCCGCCTGCTGCCCGCCGTGCGGCCCGACGCGCGCCTGGTGCTCGTCGGCGACCCGGATCAGCTGGCGTCCGTGGACGCGGGCGCGGTCCTCGCCGACCTGGTCGCCGGACCCGTACTGGGACAGTCGAATCCGGCCTTGGATCGGGTGCTGGGCGGCGAATTGTCCGCCACCGTCGCCCATCCCGACGCGCTGTCCGGTCGGGAACGAGAACGCCTGCGCGGCGGTATCGTCCGCCTCACCCGCGGCCGCCGCTTCGGCGGACGCATCGCCGAACTCGCCGTCGCGGTCCGCGCCGGAGACGCCGACGCCGCCCTCGCCCTACTCGCCGACGGCGGCCACGAACTGTCCCTGTACGCCCCCGAGGACATCGCCGACGTCCGCGCCGACGTACTGCGCGCCGCCCAGGACGCCACCACCGCCGCCCTCACCGGCGACGCCACCGCCGCCCTCACCGCCCTGGAATCGCACCGCCTGCTCTGCGCCCACCGCCAGGGCCCCTACGGCGTCGAACGCTGGGACCGCCTCGCCGCCACCTGGGTCACCGCCGCCGGTATCGCCACCGATCCCGGTGCCGGACAGTGGTATCCGGGCCAACCGCTGCTGGTCACCGCCAACGACCACGAGGCCCGTATCTACAACGGCGACACCGGCGTCATAGTCCGCGCCCCCGACGGCACCCTCCGCGCCGCCCTCCAACGCGGCACCGACCCCTACCTCGTCCACCCCACCCAATTCCCCGGTGTGACAACGGTCTACGCCATGACCATCCACCGCAGCCAAGGCAGCCAATACGACACCGTCTCGGTAGTCCTCCCCGGCCCCGAATCCACCCTCCTCACCCGAGAACTCCTCTACACCGCCATAACCCGAGCCCGCCGCCACGTCCGCATCATCGGCACGGAAGACTCCATCCGGTCCGCCATCTCCCGCCGAGTTCTGCGAGCCAGCGGCCTGCGCACGTGACACAGGCCGCTGGGAGCGGTCAGCCGTGCCTTTCGCCGTCCCGCAATGCTTTGGGGCAGCGCAGCTATCGGCCGATCCCCAGGTGTACCCGGTCGCGGTGTCGTGACCGTCGAGGCTCGAGGTTCACTCGGTCTGGTGCGGGTATTCGCCCTTCGAGAAAGGAGGCTCGAATGCCTTTCACCTTCCGTAAGAGCTTCAAGATCTTCCCTGGCGTGCGCCTGAACATCAATCGGGGTTCCATGTCGATCACCACCGGTGGACGCGGCGGTCCGCGGCACACCACCAGCACTACCGGTCGGGAAACCACGTCGATGAACCTGCCGGGTCCCTTCGGTTGGCGTCGCACCCGCCGTCGCAGGCGGTGAATCCCCTGAAACTGGGGTGATCAGTTCAACGCGCGCCGCAATTACCATGCCAAGGCATGATCAAGTTGCGCAACGTGTTTCGCTCGATTCTGATTGCCGCGGGTATGGTGGCGGCACCGCTGGCAGCGGCTCCGGCGTATGCGGATCAACCGCCGAACTGCTGGCTCGATTGGAACGACGAGAACACCGCCGGTATCCGGTGCTCCGGCGATCGACCATTCATCAGCTCAGCCCAGTGCGGGGACGGTCAACTGGTGCAGGGTGAAATGGCGACCCCGGGCACCACTTCTTACGTCTACTGCTCGTCGCGAGGGGAGTCGCTGTACCAGCCTGTCGTCTGGCACGCCTACATCCTCTGACGCGCTGCGGCGCAACGTATCCGGATACGATGCGCGTCGTGAGCATCACCGCTGCCGACCTGCTCGGCTACACCGACCGTGACCTCGACGCCGATCTCGCGCGCTGGTTCTCCGATGCCGAGCCGGTCGAGGTACCGGACGAGACCCGTCCGGTCGCGGCGTTCCTCGGGCGCTTGGCACCCGCGGACGCTGCGGCGTTGGCAGCGCTGGATCTCCGGGTGCGCTCTGGGCGGCTGCCGCAGTTCCTCGATATCTTCGACTGGTCCTATGGCTTCGACTTCGCCGAGAACGATTGCGGCATAGTCGATTCGGATTACGAAACCGAGTTGGACGACGATGACGTCTATTCGATCGGCGCGGACGGCGGCGGGAACCTCTACTGTGTGCTCACCAACGGCCAAGTGGCCCTGTGGTTCCACGAGGAGGAGGTCCTCGAGGGCGACACACGGTTCGACAACCTCGACGTCTTCCTGTGGTCCATCGTGCGTTACGGCGCGGTGCGGGCGGGCAAGCTCGCACTGGCCGACGTGGAGGAGGATTTCCTCGCGCTCGGGCAGGACGGTGCGCTCGCCTCGGAGCTGGGCTTGCTCAGCCGGATGCGGGGGTAAGTAAACGTCTGGTGCGTGCGGGATTTGGCTTGACGGCCGGGGCGTCAGTTGTCGGGTTGCTCCGAGCCCAACATCGCACGCAGCACGCGGTCATCCGGCGGCGGGTCGATAGGAATGTTCAGCACGGTGGTCAGACGCGCGAGCAGGAAGTAGTAGCCCGTCACGAACACGGCTTCCACGACCTGGCGATCGTCGTAATGCTCTGTCACGCTGTCGAAAACATGCGACGGCACCGTCGGCGAGGCGGCGGCCGCGGCGACAAAACGCAACAACGCCCGCTGCTCCACACTGAAGGCCGGATCACCCCACCGCCGCGCCGCCACCGCCGCCCGCTGCTCCTCACTCACCCCCACCGACCGCGAAATCGGCCCGTGCTGCGCGGTTTCATACGGCGCGTCATAACAAGCGCCACACGCCAGAATCGCCAACTCCCGATCAACCGCGCACAGCGCGCCGGATTTGAACAGCACCGCCCCCACCTGAGTGAACGCGATAGCCAATTCCGGCGAACGCGCCAACGCACGCACCACATTGATACTCATGGCTGGGCGAATGAACTCCGGCACCCGCGACAACAGGTCGTCCAGACAGGAATCCTCGGGCAATCCGATCCCAGCCATCCCGCTCCTACTCCCTCGACGCGACAGCAGCTCGAACAGTCGGTGCGAACGCTACCCAGCGCAATCGACTCACCGCGCCGACACGCCGGACCGTTCTGCTGCTACCGCGTCAGGACAGCGGCTCGGGCGAGGTCACAGCGGCGGACCACCACGAGATGCGGAGCCAACGCGTGAATGCCCCGAACCCGCAACCGCGCCGAACTCTTCCCCATCGCGCGAGTGATGTCGCGAATGCGCGGTCGCGCGGCGTCGCGGCAGCGAACGAGGGTCAGGCCGCAGATCAATTGGCCCACAGTGCCTCCGGCCCACGCCGGGAGTAGAAAGTACTGAATGAACGCCGCCACCAGCAGGCAGGCGTAAACCACCAGCATCGCCGGACTGTTTTGAAGCCCGAAGACGAACATCTGCAGCATGATGACGCTGATCGTCAATGCCGCGAACAGAGCCAGATCAACAAGCGTGGCGATAACACTGCGTAGTCGCCGTGGCGAAGGGAAGCGCGAATCTCCCTCCGCACCAAGATAATCCACTGGCCCGACATCGGCACTCCGCCGCCCCCCGCTGTAAATCACCGCGTCATCATGACACAACGGCGACCGTGGCCGACCGAGTTCTCTTCGCGCAAGAGTGTTCTGGCGAGTGCGCCCGCCAGCGGCTGCCCGTTGTCGTGTTCTGTGGCATCCTGAGGCGTGCGTGAGAGTGAACAGGCTGGGCGTGGCAGCGGGATCGAAGCGATCATCGCGAGGATTGCGGCCAACGAGGGACGTGTCGTCGGGGTGGACATCGCCTCCCGGAAAAGGGGCGGGATTCGTCCATCGGCTCCCCGGAACCCTCGCCCCTTCGCGGTGCTGTTCTACTCCTCGGTGGTCATCGGAATCGTGCTGCTGGTCGTCCTCTGCGCGATAGTGGCCTTCCTCCCGGCGCTGATCATGGTCGCCTGAGGGAGGCGACTCGGGCGATTGCTCTGCCGCGGCTCGCGGCAGAGCAGTGCGTTGCCGCCGGTTACGTGCTCAGCTCGATGAACGGGAAGACCTCTCGGAACCGTCGTAGGACATCCGGCCTCATCTGCAAGGCTCGCTTCGCCGCCGCGGGGGTGAGCGGAGGGTCGGAAACATCTCGGCCTCGTCCGAATGCGATGCCGTACAACGCGCGATCTTCTTGTCGGGTGAGCTCCTCGGGCAGAAATCCGATGGTATCCAGAATTTCTCCGGGTGCGGCGACGTCAATCAGGTCGAACATGTACTGGGGGATGTCCTGCATCTCGTTCGTGATGATCACGTGCTCGCACCACTTGCGAAGCTCGGCTAGTTCGATCACACCGTTGTACCAACAGCTCACCACGAATCCGATGGTTCGCCCATCGTCTTCTGTCAGCCCCGTAATGGTGTCACCCATGAAGACCCGCCCCTCCTGACTCGACCACGCCACCTTATGAGTCGGCACCGACACTCTGGTCGGCATGCCTCAACGCACGCTGGGGGCGGTGGGTTGGGCTAGGCGGTGGGTGAAGGTGCCGTGGAAGCCCCAGGGGATGTGGTGGTCGAGCCAGGCGGTGGCGAGGGGGCCGCGGTCCAGGGCTCGGGCGTCGAAAATCAGGAGTTGGGAGCGGTTTTCGGTGAGGTTGTGGTTGATGGCCAGGAGCCAGCCGTCGTCTTCGGCGGCGTCGCGGGTGCGGGGGACGAACAGTGGTTCGCCGACCGAGCTGGATCCTAGGTCGCAGCTGGTCACCGTGGCGGTGTCGTGGTCGACCTTGATGAGGGAGTTGAAGACTCCGGCCGGGCCGCCCGCACCGGCGAGGTAGCTGTAGCGGTGGCGGCGGGTGCCACGGCGCCAATCGTATTGCGGGAACTCTCCGGAACGGTCGGTGAGTTCCTGTTCGATCACGGTGCCGCCCTTGGTGATTCGATACCGCATCAGGCGCGAGTCGGGGAATTGCGGCGCCTGCGGGCCGGTGGTGTTGACCATGCCGGTCATGCGGCGGAAGTCGGCCCATTCGGTGTCCAGGCGGACCAGTTCGACGACTGTGTCCTCGCCGTCGTCGTAGGCGTTGGTGAGATGCACGTGCAGGAGGGCCTCGTGCTCGACGACGCGTGGGCGGCCGCCGTTCTTGGGGACCAGCAGGAATCGGGTGCCCTTGGCGCGGTGGAAGTCGAGGGAGTCGATGAACGAATGTGTGGCCAGCGCCATTTTGGCGATATTCGGCAGGATCGGGTCCAGGACGAAGACCATATACCGTGCGGTGAGCGCGAAATCGTGGTTCCACGGCAGATCCAGCATCGGAATCGTCGCGAGCCGGTGCAGACGGCCGCCGCGGTCGACGCGGTAGGTGCGGATGCGGGGCGTGGGCAGCAGGTCGAGACCGAAGTTGTACATGTCGCCGGTAACGGGATCCCATTTCGGATGCGCGGAGAACGCGCCCAGAAACCCCAGCCGCCCGCCGAAGTCGGTGGGGCCCAACGTGTCCAGGGTATCGGGATCGATGCGATGCGGATTGCCCATCTCCCACAGCGCCAGCAGCCCACCGTCGTAGTTCACGATATTGGTATTGGCCACATTGGCCGGGGGCCGCCCGATATTGGCCAGCGGGCCGCCCGGAATCTGGTCTCCCACACCGCGATACCGAATCCGATCCGAATGCCGACCGTGCTCGAAGTGCCGTGTGCGGACATAGCGGTTACGGAATCGGACCCCGGAGCCGTCCAGCACGAACTGGGAAACCATGCCGTCGCCATCGAACACATTGTGCAGCAGGCTGCGACCGACTTGGTGCTTCCCCGGCCCGATCCGATACAGCGTGCCGCGCAGCTCCTTGGGCAGCCGCCCGTCGATCTGGTCGACGCGGTAGTCGAACTCGTCGAGCAGGGGCGCGGTGACTTGGCGATAGGCGGCGGTCTCGACGCGGGTGCTGGTCATCTGGATTCTCCTTTGAACCGCTAATCTGATGACGACTGTCATCTGATGACGTATGTCTGCAAATGTAGGAGTGCGCCTAGAGTGTTGTCAATGACGAACCAGGCCCTGCGCAGCTATGGCGGTGTCAGCGCCGCGGACCGCCGCGCCGACCGTCGCGCCCGGCTGATCGCCGCCGCGCGCACCGCATGGGGAGAGTCCGGCATCGCCGCGGTGACGGTGCGCGGGGTATGCAAATCGGCCGGACTCACCGACCGCTACTTCTACGAGCACTTCGCCAATCGCGAAGACCTCCTGGCCGCGGTCGCCGACGAAGTGCGCGACCAACTGCTCGCGACCCTCGTACACGCCGGAGTATCGAGCGCTGGATCTGCCGAGCACCGGCTGCGCGCCGCGCTGCGAGCTTTTCTCGAAGCGGTCGCGAGCGATCGGCACATCCACCGCATCGTCGCCAGCGATCCAGGCGATATCCCGGCATTGCGGCAGCGCCGCCACGATGTGCTCACCCTGATCGCGGACCTGGTGGTCGACCACGCCCCCGCCGCGCTCGCGATCACCCCCGCTCCGGATCGGCTGCGGCGCGCGGCACTGTTCATTACCGGCGGGGTCAACCAGCTCATCGAACAGTGGCTCGACGACCCCGAGGCCATGACCGCCGCCGAGCTGGCCGCCGAATGTGCCCACATGTGCATCAGCGTCCTCGGCGACACTCACGGAGCGCCGGAGCGACCGTGACAATCAGGCGGTGACCTTGGTCAGCCAATGGTCGAATCGGGCGTCCAGGGTCGATTCGACTAGGGCCGAGACCTTTTCGAGGTCGGGTCCTTCGATTCGCACCGACGCGTGCTCGGGAGCGCCGACAATCGCGAGAATACGAGTGACGACGACGTCTGGGATTCGGCGTTTCTCGCGATAGCCGAGCACGCCATTGTCGTAACGGGCGCTGGTCATCTCCCATATCTTGGGTGCGTCGACCGGCTGGATCGAGGGATCACACAGACGACATTCGAACTCGCCCTGAAAGATTCCGTGTCGAACGCACCTGTCCACGTAATACGGATTCGGCGCGACGGTCCAATCCCCGAAGTCGGCATTGACCGTCTCGCTGGCGCGGAACACCGTGAGCATATGCGCGAATGCCTCGAGGCTATAGTCGACCGCCGGAGTGTAATGCAGCTTCTCCCAGCCGATTCGGCGCTTCGCCCGCTCGACGAGTTCGAGAAAGAAGTCCTGTTCCCGCCGATGGTCCCGGGTCCACGGCAGTTCGGCCAGATCGAACCCGCTCATCCCGCGGGCGTACCGTGCCATATCGCAGAAGTGCAGCACCAGATGTCGCTGCCACGGAGTGCGCGCCACGGGCGAACCGGCCAAGGCGAGCACATCGCAGAACACATCGGTGCCGCCATTCGTCATGTAGACGTCCAAGCCCACCGCATCGGCGCTGAAATGGTTACCCACCGCCCCGACATTAGCCGCGGCCCTCGACGGTCAGATCGTCGCTGCGCCGCGTTTCGAAAGTCGGACGAGGATATAGACATTGGCGAACCCGGCCACGAGAGTCGGTGACAGCGCGAGCAGGGCGGCGGGAACGGAGTTCAGGGGATGCCATTCGGTGCGGGTGCCGGGGTCGAGCGCGTCGGTGAGAATGATCGCGACGAAGAGCCCGCAGATTACGGCGGAAGCCCCTGCCCCCACCCTCGCGAACCAGTGGCCAACGCGGAAGTTGCTCCGGGCCAACGCGATCGCGCCAATGAGCGAAGCCACTGTGAACATGGCGAGCGGGACCTGCGCGGCTACGCCGATGAAGAGGCACAGCTCCAGGATCTTGCCGATTCTCGTGGCGGGCTCGTCCAGCGCTTCCGCCGCGCCCACCGTCAAGAGGAGCAACAGCATCGGCAGCAGCGCGACCCCGGCGATCGAGGCCGCATCCGACCGTCGATGCTCGCTCGAGCCGTCCCCACCCGCTGAATTGTGCCCCGAAGCCATATCCGTTCCCACCCGCTCACTCACCTCGCCAGAATGGCACAGCACCGCGACATTCGACCCAGCACCGCGACATTCGACCCAGCACCTTCCGCGACTACACCACGCGTGGAGCCGAGTCGTCGGGGACGATGCGGCGGGTGTGGGCGTAGACGACGGCTTGGACGCGATCGCGGACGCCGAGTTTCGCGAGGACGTTCGAGACGTGAGTTTTCACGGTTTGTTCGCCGACGCCGAGGATTTCGGCTATTTCGGGGTTGGTGTGGGCCTTGGCCATCAGGAGTAGCACCTGATGTTCGCGCGGGGGGAGGGCGGCCAGTTCGGGGGCGGCGGGGAAGGGGTCGATGCCGTGGGTGAGGCGGGTGATCAGGGTGCGGGTGCGGTGCGGGTCGATGAGGGCGGTGCGATGCGCGGCGGTGCGGATGGCGGTTACCAGGTCGGCCGCGGGGAGCGTTTTGACGAGGAAGGCGCTCGCGCCGAGACGCAGTGCGCGGTAGAGGTTTTGGTCGGTGTCCTCGGTGGCGAGGGTGAGAATGCGGGTGGCACTCCCCGATCGCGCGACGGACTCGATGGTGGCGGGGTCGGCGAGGCCGGGCATATCGAGATCGAGGATGGCTATATCGGGTCGCAGCCGACGCAGGTCGCGCAGAGCGGCGGGCCCGTCGCCGACCTCGGCGACGCAGCGCAGATCCGGCTGGGTCTCGATGACCGCCCGCAGCCCCGAACGGAAGACGACATGTTCGTTCGCGAGCAACACCGAGATGGACGAATTCCGGGGCGCGGCAACGGCATCCGAGGAATCGAAGCCGGTGGTGTCGCTGCGGCCGACGGTCGGCGTGACGGCATGCGCGGTGCCCGCCGACAGCATGGTGGCGCTGATCGCGAGTACCAGCGTGGACACCAGCCGCAGCAGCAGCGGGCGGGTCGAGGTGGTCGAGGCCATACCGACAGTCTGCTTCAGCGCAGGAATCCGGTGTAGTTCTTGGTCATCAGTTGGCTCTCGAGCTGCTTGACCGTATCCAGGCCGACCGTCACCACGATCAGCACAGCCGTCCCGCCGAATGCCAACGTCGGTGCCGCGCCACCGGAGCTCAACAGCAGATTCGGCAGCACCGCGACGACCCCGAGGTACAGCGAGCCGGGCAGGGTGATTCGGCTCAGCACGAAACTCAGGTAGTCCGCGGTCGGCCTACCGGGGCGATAGCCGGGAATGAAACCGCCGAACTTCTTCATCTCGTCGGCGCGCTCGGCCGGATCGAACGTGATCGCCACATAGAAGTAGGTGAAGAACACGATCAGCGCGAAATACACACCCATATAGACCGGATTGTTCGGATCGACCAAGTACTGCTGAATCAGCTCCCGCCACCTCGCGGAACCACCGGAGCTCAACTGCGTCAACAGATTCGGCAGATACAGCAGCGACGACGCGAAGATGACCGGGATAACGCCCGCCTGATTCACCTTCAACGGCAGGTAGGTCGACGAACCCCCGTACATCTTCCGGCCGACGACCCGCTTGGCGTACTGCACCGGAATCCGGCGCTGGCCCTGCTCCACGAAGATGACCGCGACGATCACCGCCACAGCGGCGACACCCACCAGCACGGTGACCATCCACCCTCGGCTGTCGTAGAGCTGCCTGCCCTGCGCGGGCGCCTGCGCCGCGATCCCCGCGAAGATGAGCAGCGAGATCCCATTGCCCACCCCGCGTTCGGTGATCTGCTCGCCGAACCACATGACCAGCGCCGCACCCGCCGTCATGACCACCACCACGATCACCACCGCGAAGATCGAGGTATCGGCCAGCACATCGTGCGGGCAGCCGCGCAACAGCTGCTTGTTCACCGCCAACGCCACCAGCGCCGAAGCCTGCAACACCGCCAGCGCCATCGCCAGATACCGGGTGTACTGCGTGATCTTGGCCTGCCCGGACTGCCCCTCCCGGCGCAGCTCCTCGAAGCGCGGAATCACCACCGTCAACAGCTGAGTGATGATGCTGGCGGTGATGAACGGGACGATGCCGATCGCGAACACCGACAGTTGCAGCATCGCGCCACCGGAGAACAGATCGATCAACTGGTAGATGCCCGCCGTCTCCCCACCGGACACCAGCTCGACGCAGCTGCGCACGGCGCGGTAGTCGACGCCCGGCGACGGCAGCGCCGCGCCCATTCGATACAGCCCGATCAGGCCGAGCGTGAACAGGATCTTGCGCCGCAACTCCGGATTCCGCACAGCCGGTACAAGGGCGGAAAGCACAGATCCTCCTGCTGAACGTCGGTGCGGTACAGGGCATTCGGCCCAGCCCCGGGAGCACCGACGCTACGGCCGCGCAGGCCCCGCGACGTCGGCCGCGAGAGGTAATCCGATCTCCCCCGATGGAGGGAAGCGGGCTCAGCCGAGCACGTCGTCGAGATCGCCCTCGCTCGTGCGGGCGCGCGTCACCCGCGGATCGCGCAGAATCACGGCCGCCGCGATCGCGCCCGCGGCCAACAGGCCCGCGCCCAGCCGCAACGCGGTGTCGTAGCCGTCCGCCAGTACCGCGGGCTCACCGCTCCCGTCGATCACCGTCGCGGCAACCGTCGCCAGCACCGCCAATCCGAGCGAACCGCCGAGTTGCCGTGCGCTGTTGAGGATTCCGGAGGCCAGCCCGGACCGTTCGGCGGGTACACCGGCGACGGCGGCCACACCCATCGCCACCGTGGCCGCGCCGATCCCCGCACTCGCCACCAGCGACGGGCCCAGCACCGCGGTCACGAAAGAGGATGTGGGACCGGCGAATCCGAACCACAGCAGGCCCGCCGCGCCGAGCAGACCGCCCACCGCGAGCACCGGGCTCGGACCGTAGGCGGGGGTGAGTGTCATCGCGACCCGCAGACCCAGGACGACCCCGACACAGAACGGCAGGAACGCCAGGCCGGTCACCACGGAGGAATACCCCAACACCCGCTGCATCAGCAGGGATACGAAGTAGAAGCTCGCGAACTGCGCCGAGGCGAGCATGAATCCGAAGGCCGTCGCCCCGATCAGGGAGCGGCGACGCAGAAACTCCAAGGGCACCAGCGGATTCGGCGTGCGCGCCTCGACCACGACGAACGCCGCGAGCGCGACCACGCCGACCAGCGCCCAACCGAGCACGCGCGGAGACGTCCAGCCGTGCCCCTCGGTGGAGATGACCGCCACCACCAGCGCCGTGACACCGGCGGTCGACAGCACCGCCCCCGGCAGATCCACACTCCCGCGAATTCCGGCCACCCGATTGTCGATCGCCCGCGACACCGCCGCCGCGGCCACCGCCGCGAAGACCACATTCACCCACATCACCGCACGCCACCCCACGTACTCGGTGAGCAGCCCACTCAGCACCACCCCGGCCGCGCCGCCCGCCGCGCCCGCCCCGCCCCACACCGCCATGGCCTTGGAACGCGCTGTGCCCTCGGCGAATTCGGCGGTGACCAAGGCCAGCGACATGGGTGCGAGCACGGCCGCCGCCACACCCTGCACCGCCCGCGCGGCGAGCAGCTCCCAACTCGTCTGCGCGAGCCCACCCCAGCCGCTGGCGACGGCGAACAACGCCAGGCTTGCCAGCAGCAGTGTGCGGCGGCCGACGAAATCGGCGAGCCGACCGCCCAACAGCATCAAGCCCGCGAAGGTGAGCAGGTAGGCGTTGATCACCCAACTCAGCCCCGACCCGGAGAAGTGCAGGTCGGCATCGATATCGGGCAGCGCCACATTGACTATCGACAGGTCCAGGGAGACCAGGAACATCACGGTGAAAACGACGGCGAGCGTCCAGCCCGCCCGGCCGTCGGAACGGTCCGCCACGGCAACCTCCATAATTAAATAACGCGTGTGTTTAATATGGTTAGCACAGCCTAACCTCGGTGTCGAGGGGGTGGAAATCGCAGAATGAGGGGTATGGCAGGCAGTGCGACAGCGCCTCGGCGACGCGGGCGTCCGGTGCGAGTGACCCGCGACGAGGTGGTCGCCGCGACCACCCGCATGCTCGCCGACGGCGGCGCGGACGCGTTCAGCATGCGCAAACTCGCCGAGGAGCTCGGGGTCAGCACCGCGGCCGTGTACCACCACTTTCCGGCGCGCGCCCAGCTGTTCATCGCGGTACTGAGCGCCCGCGCCGAACAGTTGCCGCCACCCGACCTGCCCGAGGACCCGCGCGAGCGACTCGTCGCGCTGATCTCCTATCTCATCGAGGTCCTGCGCGAACTGCCCTGGGTGGCGGAGCTGCTCGTCGGCGGCGAATCCTTCGGGCGTGCCGCGCTGTGGATCCTCGACGAATTCATCAGGACCGCACGCGAACTCGGCGCGAGCGACCACTACGCCTCGTACATGTACTCCGCGCTGTGGCGCTTCGTGCTCGGCGAGCTGCTGATGCTGCGCGCCGAGGCCGAGCGCGCCGCCGCGGACGAACCGCGCCCGCGCTGGACCGATTTCCTGCGCCCCGAGGAGTTGGACGAATTCCCGGAGGTGGCGCGGCTGCTGCCGGAGTGGGCGGCGGTGCGCGAGCACTACAGTGCGCGGACGGCGGTGGCGCACTTCGTCGACGGCCTGCTGGCGAATCTCCCGAATGCGCAGGTCTGAAGCGCGCGAACCCAACAAAGCGTGCGAAGCCGCGCGTCCGGAACCGTAGCTGCCGCCGAATGGATACCCTGGGGTCGGGTGCGTGGGGCACCGACCGGCGAGGACGCCGGGTTCGCGCGGATCGTGAGGACTGAGCGATGAGCAGTGCGCCGGAGCACGTCGATGTGCTCATTGTGGGGGCCGGACTCTCCGGAATCGGAGCCGCCTACCACCTCCAGCGGGCGTTCCCGAAGCGCAGCTACCTGATTCTGGAGGCGCGCGACGCCATCGGCGGCACCTGGGATCTGTTCCGCTACCCCGGCATTCGCTCCGATTCGGATATGTTCACCCTCGGCTACCGGTTCCGGCCGTGGCTCGGCGACAAGGCCATCGCCGACGGCGCGTCGATTCTCACCTATGTGCGCGACACCGCCGCCGAGAACGGCATCGACAAGAACATCCGGTACCGGCACAAGGTGATTCGCGCCGAATGGTCCTCCGAGGAGAACCGGTGGACCGTCACCGCCGACCATGACGGCGATACCGTCACCGTGACCGCGAACTTCCTGTTCTGCTGCTCCGGCTACTACCGCTACGACGAGGGCTACACCCCGGAATTCGCGGGCACCGAACGCTTCGGCGGGCAGATCGTGCATCCGCAGCACTGGCCCGAACAGCTCGACGTGGCGGACAAGAAGGTCGTCATCATCGGATCGGGAGCCACCGCCGTCACCCTCGGCCCGGCGCTGGTGAAACAGGGCGCGCACGTCACCATGCTGCAGCGGTCGCCGTCCTACATTCTGTCGCTGCCCGAGCGCGACGCCGTCGCCGAGCGGCTGCGCCGCGTGCTGCCCGCCCGCGCCGCCTACGCTCTGGCCCGCGCCAAGAACGTCGCCTTCAGCACCGCCATCTACCAACTGTGCCAACGCTATCCGCAGCGCATGCGCGGCTGGATCCGCGGCATGCAGGAGCGCTGGCTGCCCGCGGGCTACGATATCGACACACACTTCAACCCGACCTACAACCCGTGGGATCAGCGCCTGTGCCTGGTGCCCAACGGCGACCTGTTCCGGGCGATCCGCAAGGGTCAACTCGAGATGGTCACCGACCGAATCGACACCTTCACCGGCACCGGTCTGCGGCTGGAGTCCGGCCGCACCCTCGACGCCGATATCGTCATCACCGCAACGGGTTTGAACCTGCTCGTCTTCGGCGGCATCGACCTGGTCGTGGATGGTCGCGACGTCTCCCTGCCGGATGCCATGGCCTACAAGGCCATGATGCTCTCCGATGTGCCGAACTTCGCCTACATCATCGGCTACACCAACGCCTCCTGGACCCTGAAGGCGGATCTGGTGTGCGAGTACGTGGTTCGACTACTCGCGCACATGGACGCGCACGGCTACGCCAAGGCCACGCCGGTACGCGATCCGTCCGTCGGCACCGCGCCGTTCCTGAACTTCGAACCCGGCTACGTGCTGCGCGCCCTCGATCATCTCCCCAAACAGGGCGACCGCGCACCGTGGAAGCTGCACATGAACTATCTGCGCGATCTGCCGAAACTGCGCTACGGCAAGGTGACCGACGCCGCCATGGTGTTCGAACGGGCCCGCGAAGACGAACCGGCGCGCGCCGCCCACTGACCGCTCGGAGGGGAAATGGCGGGGCTCACCTGGCTCAGGTCCGCGGATCTGATTCCGAATACCGTGTCCGTCAATCTCTTCGAAGGATGGGCGACGCCCACCGGGCGGCCCATCTGGACCTTCGCCAGCAGCGGACTGGCGCGCATCGGCCAGCGGGAAGTCGTGCTGAGCGTCCTGCGCGAACCCGTCGACGGGCCGGACGCCGCCTGGCCGTTCGATCTGGCACTGCGCGTGATCCGCGAGGCGTATCGGCAGGTGGACGGGGGCATCTTCGTGGACCCGGGCGCGCACACCGCGCTCGCGGACCCGTGGGAGTCGGGTATCACCGGGCTGGTCTACGAGGAGTTCGGTGCGGGCGCCGGGCTGTACCCGGCCATGCCGGTGCCCCCGGTCATCGCCATCCCGCTGCTCGCCGACGAGACTCGGGCGGTCTACAGCTTCGGCGCGGCCCGCGTCCTCACCCGGCTCGGCGCGCAGGCCCGCGTCTACCCGTTCCCCGCCTACTTCGACCGTCGCCGCAATCCGGTCTTCCGCATCGACGATGCCTGGGGCGAAACGACTTTGGCGCAACGCCCGGTTCTGCACGCACCCGTGGTCGAAGTGGCGGGCAATCCCAGCGAGGTGCGGATCTCGGTCCCCGCCGCCGCGGCGGGCACCCTCGCCGCGGGCCTGCGGGTCTACGGCCCCGGCGTCGCCATCCTGCCCTCGGCCACGCACAGCGTCGCCACCCAGCGCTACCTGTGGACCTCGGGCTTCCTCCCGGCCACCATCGGCAACCCGCCGCGCGGCCTCCCGCTCATCGCCGGAAACTTCATGATCCTCCAGGTCGGCGAAACACCCGCCACCACCATTTTCGAGGACGGGTTCAGCACCGTCCTCGCGCACCGGCAGTGGGACGAACTACTCACCGCCCTGGAGAACGCCCGCGGATACCGTTGGCGCGCAGGCGATATGGACGTCGTGGTGCATGTCCTCGCCGACCCGATACTGGGCTGACCGCCGGACTCACTCCATCGGGTCGAACACCCCCGCAATCCCGAGCGCGAGTTCCACATCCTCGCGCCGACCCAAGGTGACCAGCACTCCGCGAATCATCGTCAGGCGAGCCTCCGCGATCGCCGCCGGTTCCGGTTCGCCGTGCGGCGCACCCGCCGAAATCCGGAACACCACGAACTCGCAGATCTGCAGCGCCGTATCGAGATTCAGATCGCTGGGCGCGGGCCGCCCCAACTCGGCGAACTTGGCGCGCACCAGGACCCGAATGTCATCGAGTGCCCGTTCCCGATACGCCGACACCGGCGACCCCGGATCGTGCAGTTCGGCGAAGAGTGGACCCAGCATCGGCCCATGGCCGCTGGCCCAGTACAGATAGGCCTCGATCATATTGATGCCCAACTGCACCGGCTCCTCGCTGCGCTCCAGCGCGGAGCGCACCCCGCCCACGAGATCGTCGTTGGAGAGCGTGAGCAACGCGTGCAGCGGCTCGGTGGCGTTCGCGAAATACCGGTAGAAGGTAGGCCGCGCCAAGCCCGCCTTCTCGATCACCCGGGCCACGTTCAACCCCCGCGACCCGTGCTCGGCGAACACCTCGGAAGTGGCGAGCACAATCCGCGCCCGCACCTGATCGGCCTGCTGCTCCGTCTGCGGCGGCCGCCCACGCCGAGAACCGGTGGTCGAAAGCTGTGTCATTTCACAGTGCCTCGCGAATCGCTTGACATGAGGTGCGTCACGTCTATTAATCTAACACTAGTGTTCACGTAACACTGGTGTTCAGCAAATAGCGGGCGCGCCCGCGAATCACCCTGAGAGGGCGACCAATGACGACTGCCCCGCAGCTCGCCGCTGCCGACGCGCTTCCCTACGACCTCGTGCGGCGGTTGCTGACCCATGCGCGGGCGGGCGGTGCGCCGTCGGTGGAGGTGTTCGCGCCCGCCACCGGCGCCAAGATCGCGGATCTGCCGCAGTCCTCCGTCGCCGATATCGACGCGGCCTTCGCGACCGCGCGCGAGGCGCAGCGGCAGTGGGCGACGACGCCGATCACGGAGCGGGTGGCGGTGCTGCGGCGCATGCACGATCTGGTCCTCGCCGAGCAGGACGTGATTCTCGATATCGTGCAGACCGAGACCGGTAAGTCGCGGGTACACGCGTTCGACGAGGTCAGCGATGTGGCGGTGAACGCGCGCTACTACGCGGCCGAGGCCAAGAAGCTGCTCGCGCCGCGCACGCCGCGCGGTGTCATGCCGGTGCTCACCCAGGTGGAGGTGCTGAACCGGCCCAAGGGCGTGGTCGCGGTGATCTCGCCGTGGAACTACCCGTTGGCGCTGGCCGCCTCCGACGCGTTGCCCGCGCTCATGGCCGGAAACGCCGTCATCGCGCGACCGGACAACCAGACCGCGCTCACCGCGCTGTGGGCCATCGATATCGCCGAGCGGGCCGGGCTGCCGAAGGGCCTCTGGCAGGCCGTGCTCGGGCGCGGGCGCGAGATCGGCGGCAAGGTCATCGAGCGAGCCGACTACGTCGACTACACCGGTTCCAGCGCCACCGGCCGCACCATCGCCCAGCAGGCGGGGGAGCGGCTCATCGGGTACTCCCTGGAACTGGGCGGCAAGAACCCGCTGCTGGTGCTCGACGACGCCGATATCTCCGCGGCCGCCAAGATCGCGGTGCGGGCCTGCTTCGCCTCGGCGGGGCAGCTGTGCGAATCCATCGAGCGAATCTATGTGCACGACAGCGTGTACGACCGTTTCGTCGCCGAATTCACCGAGAACACACGCAAACTCACCCTCGGTAAGGACCGCGACTTCTCCTACGAGATCGGCTCGCTCACCTTCCAACGCCAGATCGACACCGTCGCAGCGCATGTCGACGACGCCGTCGCCAAGGGCGCGACCGTGCTCGCCGGTGGCAAGGCCCGCCCCGACCTCGGCCCGTACTTCTACGAGCCCACCATTCTCGAAGGCGTGCGCGAGGGGATGACGGTCTACCGCGAGGAGACCTTCGGCCCGGTGGTGTCGGTGTACCGCGTCGGCAGCGACGACGAGGCCGTGGCGCAGGCCAACGACACCGCCTACGGCCTCAATGCCAGTGTGTGGAGCCGTGATACCGCGCGTGGTCGCGCGGTGGCCGCCCGCGTCAACGCCGGATCGGTGAATGTGAACGAGGGCTTCATCGCCGCCTGGGGTTCGGTCGCCGCACCCTCCGGCGGACTGGGCATTTCGGGCACCGGGCGTCGGCACGGACCCGAGGGCCTGCTGAAATACGTGGATACGCAGACCATCGCGGTACAGCGCGGCCTGCCCATCGCGCCGCTGCCCGGCATGTCCGAGCAGCTGTGGGCCAAGACCATGACGCTGTTCCTGGGCGCCATGAAGACCTTGCGGCAGAAGTGATCCGCACACACCGATGAAGGGGTACACGAGGGTATGAAGGACGTAGCGGGCAAGAAGGTCCTTGTCACCGGCGCCGCGATGGGGCTGGGCAAATCGTTCGCCCAGCGCGCGGTCGCCGAGCGCGCCGCGGATGTGGTGCTGTGGGATGTCAACGAGGCCGCCCTCAAGGAGACCGCGGCCGAGCTGGCGGCCTTGGGCGGCAGCCGCATTCACCACTATGTGGTCGACGTCTCCGACAAGCAGGCCATCGCCGACGCGGGCGCTTCGGTGCGCGCCGAGGTGGGCGGCATCGACGTGCTGGTCAACAACGCGGGCATCGTGCGCGGCAACGGCTACTTCTGGGAGACCGAGAACCGCGCCGATATCGACAAGACCATGGCGATCAATTCGCTTGCGCCCATGTACATCACCCTCGAATTCCTGCCCGCCATGGTGGCGAGCACCGGCACGGAGGCGCGGGTGTTGAACATCGCGTCCTCCGCGGCCCTGGTATCCAACCCGCGCATGAGCGTCTACGCCGCCTCCAAGTGGGCCGCGCTCGGCTGGTCCGATTCCGTGCGCCTGGAGCTGGAACAGTCCGGCAACGACCACGTCAAGATCACCACGGTCTGCCCGACCTACATCAACACCGGAATGTTCGACGGGGCCAAGGGTTTCTGGTTCACCCCGATCCTGGAACAGGAAGCGGTCGTCGACACCTCCTGGGCCGAGATGAAGAAGGGCTCCCCGCTGGTCGTCCTACCCTGGACGTCCCGCCTCAACCGCGCCATCTCCGGCCTGCTCCCGCTCAAGGTCCGCGACTTCTACCTCAACACCGTCGGCGTCTACCACTCCATGGACGAATTCCGCGGCCGCAAGTAGCGCCGGACGCAATGGCCGCAGCGCTGCCCGAATATGGTCGGGCAGCGGCGAATTCGGCACCACCACCAGCGTGGAGCCGGGCGCGGCCGGACTCATCCATCCCTCGATGGCGATTCTGATGGCCGCGGCGATCGCCGCGGCCATCACTCGTGCCGAGAGTTCCTCGACGCCGCGCTCGGCCAAGGCCATGGTCAGAGGCTGTTCGAAAGCCCATGCCGTACCAAGGAATTCGGCGCGCAGGGCGGGTGTCGTCGTAATCAGCAGGACGGCGTCACGCTCGGGGTCCCCACCCTCGAACTGCGCCACGACCGCCGCCTCGACGGCATCGGCCAGTGATTCCCCGGCGGGCCGCGCTGCCAGCGCCTCGGCGATCCCCGATTCCCGGGCCGCGTTCACCGCGGCGACAATCGCCTGCTCGCGACTCGCGAAGTAGTTGTTGTAGGTCCGCGTCGATACCCCGGCGGCGTCGGCGATGTCGTCGACCCGCACGTTCTCCGGCCCGTGTTCGAGGGCCAGCCGCAGTGCCGCCGCGCTCAGTGCCTCCCGCGTGGCCTGCTTCTTGCGTTCGCGCAGCCCACCGCCTCTTGTACTCGCCACGAGACTTACCCTAGCAAAAAATGCGCCCGCGCAATTTTGCGTGCACGCAACTTTGTGTAGCCTCGGGGTATGCGAGCCAAAGGCATCAACTACGACGCCGGAATCATCAATTTCGGTGCGAACACCCATCCCGACTTCGACCCAAAGGCCGTCGCGGCCGATATGGGGGTGATCCGCGACGACCTGCACTGCACGGCGGTGCGGGTGACCGGCGACGACGCCGACCGTCTGGAGATCGCCGCCCGATGCGCCGCCGAGGTCGGGCTCGAGGTCTGGATTTCGCCGTTCACCCTCGAGCTGCCCATCGACGAACTCCTGGAGCTGCTCGCGGATCTGGCGGAGCGGGCCGAGCGGCTTCGGTGCGAGGGGGCCGACGTGGTGCTCGTGACCGGCGCGGAGCTGAGCATGTTCACGCCCGGGTTCCTGCCCGGCGCGACCTCCGGCGAGCGCCTCGGCGCGCTGTTCACCGCCACGCCGGATCAGCGGCCGGAGCTGCTGGCGGGAGTGTCGGCGCGTATCAATGAATTCCTCTCCGCCGCAGTGCGAGTCGTGCGGTCGCGGTTCCGTGGACCGGTCACCTATGCGTCGATCCACTACGAGGGCGTGGACTGGGAGGCATTCGACTTCATCGCGTCGGATGTGTACCGCACCCCGGAAGTCGCCGATGGATTCGCGGATGGTCTCCGGCGGCTGGTCTCGACCGGAAAGCCGGTCGCCATCACGGAATTCGGCTGTGCGACCTACGCCGGTGCGGCCGAACGCGGTGCGCGCGCCATGGAGATCGTGGAGTACGACGGGCGCGTGCCGGTCGGCTTGGACGGCGAGTACCGTCGGGACGAGCAGGGGCAAGCAGAAGCGCTGCGGGACTTGCTGCACACCATGGACGAAGCGGGCGTCGACAGCGCGTTCGTCTACACCTTCGCGAATTTCCATCTGCCGCATCGGCCCGGTGCCCGCGCGGACCTGGATCTGGCCGGATACGGCGTGGTCAAGGTAATCGAGGGCGGGGCAACGGATTCCGTTCGGTGGGAGCCGAAGGAGGCGTTCGACACGGTGGCGGGCTGCTACGCCACGGCGTGACGCAGTTCGGCGAGTGAGCCGATCACGGTGACGCCGTCGAGGTCGGTGGTCGCGGTGGCGGTGCGGTCCAGCCAGTAGGCGCGCAGGCCAGCGTCGCGGGCGCCGAGGCCGTCGACGTCGTAGCGGTCGCCTACGTAGGCGACTTCGTGCGCGGGGAGGCCGAGGAGGGCGCAGCCTGCCAGGAAGATGCTCGGGTCGGGTTTGGGTGCGCCGTGTTCCTGGGAGCAGAGCACGGCGTCGCCGAAGTGGGGGAGCAGGCCGACCGCGTCGAGTTTGTAGACCTGGTGTGCCAGTGCGGAATTCGAGACCACGCCGAGGGCGGTGCGGCCTGTCAGGCTGTGCAGGAGGGGTGGGGCGTCGGGGAAGGCCGACCAGGTGGAGTTGCGGTGCGCCACATAGCGATCGAACCAGGCCCGAGGGTTGTCGGTCGTGACGTTCACCTGCGTGAGGAAGCGTTCGGTGCGGACGATCTGCTGTTCGGGGAAGGTGAGTTCGCCGTGCAGGTAGCGGACGTATTCGTGCTCTTCGAGGGCCTTCCAGAGCGCGACCGCGGAGTCCGGGGATTCGAAGCGATCGAGGAGGCCCTCGGCTTCCAGGTGGCGGAGCAGGCCGACGCGCGCCGCGCCCGAATAGTCGATGAGGGTGTCATCGATATCGAACAGGATGCCGCGAACCGTCACACATCGAGGTTACCGACGGCCGATCACCACGGTCGCACCGAGTTCGTCGCACACCGCGACCTGCGGGTCCAGGCCGTGGCGAGTCAGGATATCGGTCGCGACGGGGGCTTGCCCTTCGCTGGTCTCGACCAGGACCCAGCCGCCGGGGGCGAGCCACGTCGGGGCGGCCGCGGCGACGCGTCGGAAGATATCCAGTCCGTCCGCGCCGCCGTCGAGGGTGACGAGCGGCTCGTGGTCGCGCGCCTCCGGCGGCATGTGCGCGATGGCCTCGGACGGCACATAGGGCGTATTGGACAGCAGGATGTCGACGCGTCCGCGCAGGTCCATCGGGAGAGGGTCGAACAGGTCGCCCTCGTACACCCGCGCCGCGAGCGGTGCGAGATTGCGGCGCGCGCAAGCCACCGCCGCCGGTTCGATATCCGCGGCGGTGAGCTGCACGTCCACACCCACGGCGGTCATCTCGGTGGCGAAGGCCAGCCCGAGAGCGCCACTGCCGCAACACATATCGAGCGCGACCACGCGGCGACCGAGAGCGCTGGCCAGAGCGACGGCCCGTTCGACCAAGAACCCGGTGCGCTGCCGAGGAACGAAGACGCCGGGGTCGATGCTCACCCGCAGTCCGCGAAATTCCGTCCAACCCAACAGAACTTCCAGAGGAGCCCCGGAAACGCGTTGCGCGACAAGAGACTCCAGCATCCGCGCATCGGTCGCCGCCGCCAGCAGGAGTTCGGCCTCCTCCTCGGCGAATACGCAGCCCGCGGCGCGCAAGCGCGGGACGAGGGCAGCGAAATCCAGGGTGGTCATCTCGACCATTGTGCAAGGCCGCGCACCCGGCTCCGAACGCGGCTCGGCCGCCGGACACCAGCCCGGCGGCCGAGGAGGAGAGAAGTTACCGCTCCGCGGGCAACAGCAGCGTGCGGGTCGCGTCGAGATAGATACCGCGCTGACTCGGGCGGCTCGGCGGGGGAAGCTGGGAGACAAGCTGTTCCAGCGAGGTCGTCGCACCGACCACCGGCAGTCCCGCCACGATGAAATCGGCGACGGCCCGACGAATATGGTTCGGCGAGGTGACCACGATGACGCTGGTCGCCCCCGCGTCGCGCAGCATATCGGTGGCATTGAGGGCATTGCCGACCGTCGAACCGGCCTGGTGTTCGGCCAGCACCCGGCTGGCCGGAATACCGTGGCTCACCAGCCAGCCCTGCATGGCGGCCGCCTCGGTGATGCCATTGCGCGGATTGCCGCCCGTCACCACGATCGGCGACAGCGGTGAGGCGATGGCCTGCAACCAGGCCGCCTGCAGGCGATTCACCAGCTCCGGCCGCATGGTGCCGTCGGGCAGCAGGCCGTAGCCGAGCACCGCGATACCGGTCTGCGGTCCCGCGATCGCCGGAATCGGATTGGGCAGGGTGCCCACCGCCGCGCCGACCGCGCGGAAGATGGTGCGCACACCGTCGGCCATGCGCGGATTCAGGGTGTTCAACCGGGCCAGCGCGGCCTCGCGGGTCACGAGATCACCGGCGTAATCGGACCAGACGGCCTGCAGCGCGAGGGCCTCGGAATCATCGGGCGCTTCGGCGAGCAGCCGCCGTAGATCCTCGAGACCGGCCTGATCATCGCCATTGACGAAATTGTCCTGAGCCGAGTTGTAGAGCGGGACCGGATCGGCCACCGCGGCCGGGGATCCGAAGAGGGTGAGCGCGGCCGCGGCGGCCGCGACCAACGTTGGAAATCGCCTGACTATCTGCACCGCAATCGACACCTTTCCGCGAACGAACGGGGGTCACGCACATGCTTGCTGTCGTTACTGGTTCCAAGCCGAATGGGGACACGATACGACCGGACAGTGCGCCGATCCGGGATTTGCCGTTGTGAGATTCCCAGTTTCGGCCCGCTCCCGATTGGGGATGTGCGTGCGCGTTAGGCTGTGCACCCGTGGATACGACTTCGCTGACCGGCAAGGACCTCGCCGCCGCCATCAACGCCGACACCAAGCAGCGCGCCGCCGCGCTCGCCGAGCACGGCGCCGCCCCGCGCCTGGTGCTGGTGGTCGCCAATGACGATCCGGCCAGCATCTGGTACGTGAAGTCGCTCAACCGCGCCGCCGAGCGCAATGGAATCACCTGCGACACCGTCGATCTCGGCGTCGAGGCGAGCGCGGCCGATATTCGCGCCAAGTTGGCCGAGCTGTCCGAGGACGCCAGCGTGGACGCCATCATGTTGCAGACCCCGCTGCCCAAGGGCGTCGGCCTCGACGATGTCAGCCTGGCCATCACCGCCGCCAAGGACGTCGACGGCGTGAGCCCCCTGTCGCTGGGCCTGCTCGCCACCGGGCTGCCCGGCTTCCCGCCCGCCACCGCCGAGGCCGTGGTGGAGCTGGCCAAGGCGCACGCGGTCGCGCTCTCCGGCAAGCATGTCGCGGTGGTGGGCCGCTCGAATGTGGTCGGCAAGCCGCTCGCGCAGCTGCTGCTGGCCGAGAACGCCACCGTCACGGTGTGTCACTCCCGCACCACCGACCTGCCCTCGGTGACCTCCGCCGCCGATATCGTGGTCGCGGCCGTCGGCCGGGCCGGTCTCATCACGGCCGAGCACGTGCGCGAGGGCGCGGTCGTCATCGACGTGGGCACCAATGAGGGCGAGGACGGCAATATCACCGGCGATGTGGATTCCGCGTCGGTCACCGGCAAGGCCGCCGCACTGAGCCCCGTGCCCGGCGGCGTCGGCCCGGTCACCACCGCGCTGCTCATGCGCCACGTGGTCCAGGCCGCGGAAAACGCTCGCTGACTTCGCTTTTCACACAGCGACTCGCGCACTCCTCTCGGTGGGGAGTGCGCGAGTTCGGGTTATGTCACCAATGCAGGGTGACCGGGTCGCCGATGCTCACATTGCTGTAGAACCACTCGGCGTCATCGGGCGCGAGGTTGATGCAGCCGTGGCTGACATTCGCATTGCCCTGGGAATCCACCGACCACGGCGCGGAGTGCACGAACACACCGCCCCAGGTCAGCCGCTCGGCCCACTTGCCCTCGATGAGGTAACCCTCCGGCGAGCTGAGCGGAATGCCGATGGTCCGGGAATCGAAGGTGATACTCGAGAACTTCTCGAGCACCGGGAAGGTGCCGCTCGGCGTCTCCCAGCCGGGTTTGCCGTAGGAGGCGGGCATGGTCCGCACCGGAACACCGCCGATACTCACGGTGAAGGTGTGGTTCGACATATCGCCGTCGGCGGTCACGCCACCATTGGTGTTGAATTCGGTCCGCGCACCGGCCGCGGTCACCTCGATGGGTGTGGAGGCGGGCAGGAAACCGGTTGGCGTCCAGGTCAGTTCCCGATCACCGGTCCACGAGAACGTTCCGGCCAGCTCCGTTCCGGCGCGAATGCTCACCGATTGTTCTGCGCGCGTTCGGTTCTCGACAGGTTCGGCGAACTGCACGCGCACCGGCGCGGCGATGCCGACGGTTTGCCCCGGCCCCGGCGAAATCGACTGCACCGCCGGGAAAGTGGGTTCGATGATCGCCGCGGCGGCGATCCCCGACCCGAAAGTGGCCAGCGCCGCGACCACGGTCGCGACGAACAGGTAGCGAATCGCGTTCCGCATAATTCCACCCCTTTCGAGGATGGTGTGTTCTCGAGCATTCAGCCTAGGACTTCATGATCAAGACCCATGAGAAAAGTTCTCTCTTCGTGACCTACCCAGCGGCGTGTGGGATTAACACGAAAGCCCGGCGATGATAAGAACCATCGCCGGGCGGAGGAGAGGAAAACGCGAGGTCAGCAGCATGATCCTGCCTCGCGGACGGGTTACTTCGTGATGGCGGCGACCACTTCGTCGTGCAGGGCGTCGGCGCGGGCGATGATCTCGTCGATGCCGGTGAGGACCGGTTCGAACTCCGCGCCCGCACCCGAGCCCAGGGAGGCGACATTGATGGCGATGTTCAGCTGCGACGAGGCCGCTGCCGCGCGGGCGCAATCGGCGGCCGCGCCGATATCGGTCACCACATTGGGGTTGCCGATGGGCAGGAGTTCGGTTGCCAGGGAGACGATTTCGTCGGCGGCCGCGACCACGGCCGCCGGAACGCGGGCCGCGCCGAGCAGCGCGGCGGTAATGGCCTCGTTGCGCGCGGCCTGCTCCTCCTCGGTCTCCTTGGGCAGCTTGTAGGCATTGCCCACCGCGGTGAAGGCGGCGGCATCGGCGTCGGCCAGATGCAGCGCCCGCTCCCGGGCGGCGTCAGCGGCCGCGATGATCCGGTCCGCCACCGGCCGATTGTCGGCGTCCTTGGCGCGCGTGGTGTAGCGCGCCACCATCGCCACCAGCGCCGCACCCTGGGCGGCATGCAGCGCCGCGACCGCCCCACCACCGGGAGCGGGTACCTTCGCGGCCAGTTGATCCAGGTACCCCTGCAGCGTCGAGTCACCGAAGGTGGTGAGATCCGGCGCGGTGTCCTGAGTCATGAGCGATGCCCTCCCGAGGGATTCGTGCGAATGGATTCGCCGATCACGGTACCGGCTCACACCTGGGGATCACGTACTCGGTATGGTCCGAGACATGCGTATTGGTTTGTCGATCAATTACACCGATGGGTTCAAAGAGGTGGCGGCGGAGGTCGCCGATCTCGAACGAGCCGGACTCGATATCGTGTTCGTTCCCGAGGCGTATTCGTTCGACGCCGTGAGCGGGCTGGGGTACCTGGCGGCCAAGACCGAGCGGGTGCAGTTGGCCTCGGGCATTCTGCAGCTCTACACCCGCACGCCCACCCTGACCGCCATGACCGCCGCCGGGCTGGACTACGTCTCCGACGGTCGCTACGTGCTCGGTCTCGGCGCGTCCGGACCGCAGGTGATCGAGGGCTTCCACGGCCTGCCCTACGACGCCCCGATCGGGCGCACCCGCGAGGTGCTCGAGATCTGCCGCAAGGTGTGGAAGCGCGAACGCCTGGAGTACCAGGGCAAGTACTACACGATCCCGCTGCCCGAAGGTAAGGGCACCGGACTGGGCAAGCCGCTCAAGCTCATCAATCACCCTGTGCGCGACCGCATTCCGGTATTGCTGGCGGCGCTGGGCCCCAAGAACGTGGAGCTCGCCGCCGAGGTCGCCGAAGGCTGGCAGCCGATCTTCTTCCTGCCGGAGAAGGCCGACGAGGTGTGGGGCGAATCGGTGAAAGCCGGTCTGGCCAAACGCGATCCGGCCCTCGGCGACCTCGACGTGTACGCGGGTCCCGCGCTGGCCATCGGCGACAATGTGGAGCCGCTGCGCGAATTCGTCAAACCGCATCTGGCGCTCTACATCGGCGGTATGGGCGCCAAGGGCAAGAACTTCTACCACGCGCTGGCCACCAAGTACGGCTACGGCGCGGAGGCCGACCGCATTCAGGAGCTCTACCTGGCGGGCAAGAAGGACGAGGCCGTCAAGGTGGTGCCCGACGATCTGGTCCGCGACATCAGCCTGATCGGCAGCCCCGGCTTCGTGAAGGAACGCGTCGCCGCGTTCAAGGAAGCGGGCGTCACCGTGCTCAACGTGGTGCCGCTGGCGGGTACGCCCGCCGAGCGCGTGAAGCTCATCGAGCAGCTGCGCGAACTGGTCTGAGTTCGGTCTGACACGTCTTCGGCCGGGTCCCGCCACACTGGTGGCGGAACCCGGCCGAAAGTCTGTCGGACGGCGATACAGGCCGCACCGCGACGGCTCGGTCGCCGCGGCCCGCGTCGGGTCAGTTGCCGCGCAGGGCGGCGAGGGCCTCGTCGAGCGTGGGGTGCAGGGCGAAGACCTGATCCAGATTGGTCATTTTCAATTGGCGGCTGGTGGCCGGGCCGTCGGCGACGACCGCGATGCGAGTGTCACCGGCACGCTGATGCGCGCCCACCAGGGCCGCCATTCCCGCCGAGGCGAGAAAGCTGACTTCGGACAGATCGATCACGAGTGCGGCGGGTTTGCCACCGAGGGTCGAGTCGATCGCGTTCTCGAGCGCGGGGGCGGTTGCCAGATCGACCTCGCCTGCCACGGTGAGCACGGTCGCTTCGTCGCGCACGGAGACCGTGGTGGTCATCGTGTCGGCGAGGGGATACGCGTCTCCGGATGTGTTGGTCACATCAGAACAATCTGCCATGAACCGTCCTTTCGCGCTGCATCGTCAGCCACATTGGCATCGATTCGGTAGCTGCGGGATTCGTGAAAATCCCAGCTACCACAGTAATTCGGCGACTAAACCGAAATCCGGTGGCGCAATCGTGTCGTAGGGTGCCAGACACGACTCGCCGCTGCTCACACCTGTTGCGTCGCGCGCGTTCACGACCGGCCGCTCACACTCGGCTCGCCGCGGAGACCGATACCGCCGGGAGCCGTATCTCCATTCGTACTCGTGTTCCCGGCCCCGCGTGGTCGATATCGAGCTGATCGGTGAGCGCCCGCATCATGGCGATACCGCGTCCGCGCGGTCCAGGATCGGCGGGCAGCGGCCGCCACACCCCGGTATCGATCACCTCGATGGTGACGGTGTCGATATCGGATTCCGCGGTGAGCTCCACCCGCGCGGGCACGCCTTCGAGGTAGGCGTGTTCGATGCTGTTGCTGCACGCCTCGTTGGCGGCGGCGATGATATCGGTGGCCACATCGTGCGGCACCGCGGCGGCGGCGAGCCAGGACTTGAGCTCACGCCGAATACCGGCCAGCTGATCGGCGACGGCCGGAATGTCGAGGCGCAGCGGTTTCGGCGGCTGCCGGTACACCACCATGGCGACGTCGTCGTCGTAGCCACCGGCCGGGCGCAGCCGCGAGAGCACCGCGTCGGCCACCTCGCGCGGCAATTGCTCGGTGGCCCCGGCCAATTCGTCGGCCAGCTCGACGAAGCGCTCGTCGATATCCACACCGCGCTGCTCGACCAGGCCGTCGGTGAACAGCACCAGGGTGGATCCGGGTGCCATGGGCGTCGTCGCCTCCGGGCGGCGCGCGGGATCGAAGGTAGCCAGCGGTACGGCGCGCCCGCCCTCCAAAAGCCTTCCCTTGGTTCCCGGTTCGGCCAGCACGGGCGGCATGTGTCCGGCGCTGGAGTAGCGCACCAGCCCGCGTTCCGGATCGAGGATGGCCGCGCACACCGTGGTGCACATGGCACCGGGAATCCGCGCGGCGACGGTGTCGAGTTCGGCCAGCAGCTGGGCGGGCCCGGCCCCGCGCAGCAGCAATGCCCGTGCGGCCGTGCGCAATTGGCCCATGACCACGGCGGCGGAGAGGCCACGGCCGACGCAGTCGCCGACCACCACGCCCATGGTGCCGTCCTCGAGCCGCACCACGTCGTACCAGTCGCCGCCGATCTCCAGCGGCGGCAGCGCGGGCTCGTAGTGCACCGAGAACCTCGGCGGCAGCTCGATCGGGCCGAGCATGGCGCGTTGCAGGGTGAGCGAGGTGGAGCGGGCCTGGTCGAAGTTTCGCGCCCGCTGTACGGCCAGGCTCAAATGCCCGACCAGCAGCGAGAACAGTGCCCAGTCGCCGGGGCTGATGGCGCGCGGCGCGGCGAAGCGCAGCCACAGCGCCGAATCGCCGGTCTCGCCGAGCGGCGCGACAATGCCCTCGGAGCTGGACGCGCCCTCCGGGATGGCGAACATGGTGCGCCCGGGCCGCAGCCGCGCCCGGTCCAGCAGCGCCCGCGCTCGCGCGTCGAGCACCCGGCGGGATTCACCCCGGCGCGGATTGTCCTCGGACACATACAGTTCCGGCCCGGTATGGCGGTTCGGCCACACCGAGACGACAGCGGATTCCGCGCCGATGGTGTGGCGCAGCTCCTCGAGCCCGACGGCGAGCACCTCCACCACGCTGGTGGCCGCGCCGACCGCCGTGGCCAGGCGCGAGACGGCCTGGTCGCGGGCCTGAGCATCGTGTTCGGCGGTGACATCGCGAATGGTGCCGACGAAGATCCGTTCCCCGTCTTCGGGTTTCACCAGCGAGGAGGTGCTCACGGCCAGCCACAGCCGCCGCCCGTCGCGGTGCTGCACCGGCATGACGAACCGCGCCGCGTCGGTGCCCAGATCCGGATAGCGCGCCCCCTCGGGCACCGACCAGGGATGCGGCAGCGGATACGGCACCCCGTCGGGCCCGTATCCGGTGAGCGCGCCGAAGGCCGAATTCACCTCCACGAGCGTGCCATTGGAGTCGACGACGAAGAAGCCGTCCTGCAACGACTCCACCAGCGCGGTGCGGAAGGTGTCGCGTCCGGCGAGATCGTCGGCGCGCGTGCGCTGTTCCTCGTAGCGTCGCGCGCCGTCGAGGAAGCCGCGGGTGGCCACATCGAGCGCCGCCATGGTCTGGAGCAGGAATTCCAGTGCGGCATCGGAGCGTTCGTCGTCCACCGGCGGCAGCAGCCCGTCGGCCTCGAGTATCCGGAAGTGGTGTTCGGTGAGGTCGAGAATGCTCACGCCCTCCACCAGCGCCCGCCGCCCGAGCTCGTAGCCCTCGTTGAGCGTGTTCTGGGTGGGTGCGCGCAGATGCGACCGCAGCGCACCGGTGTACGCGTCCCGGAATGCCGCCAGCACCGCGCTCATGAAGCGTTCCCCTCGCCGAAAACCGTTGTGGTGGCCGCGGATCGCGCGCCGGACCCGGCAGGTGTCGAGCGGGCGAGCTGGAGGGTGAGATCGCGGGCGTCCGCCGTTGCACGCCGCGCGGTCATGCCGTAGGTCCCGGGTGCCCGCGGTGTCGCGCCGCTAGGACCAGCGCGTCGTCGGTGTCCTTGGCGTGTTTGGCGAGGATGTCGGCGGTGATCTCGGAAGTCGGCTTCGCCAGGTCGATGCCGTCCGCGTAGTCGGGGACGATGCCGTCGGTCGACATGAGCAACAGGTCTCCCGGGCGCACCGGCACGGTCTGCGACTGTAGGTTCGGCGGCAGCAGATAGCCGACGATCCCGCCCACCAACAGTGCGGAGGCGCGAATGGCCGGTTTGCCGGGAGCCGCTGCCACCACCCGGGATTCGACATTGCCGACCCCGAGCCACTGCACCTTGTCGCTGGCGGAGAACAGGGCCAGCGAGACCGCCGCACCTCGGGTGTCGGCCATGGCGCGATGACACAGCAGCATCAGCACATCGAGTGGTTCGGCGCGGTTCTCCGACAACACCTGGGCCGCCCGGTCGGCCGCGTCCGCCGCCGCCGCGCCGTGGCCGAGCCCGTCGAGCACCGCGAAGAGCACCGAGCCGCCGCCCGCGTCGAGCACCACGGACCGATCGCCCGAAACCCGTTGTCCCGGTAGCGCACGCCCGGCGACCGCCCATTCCACCGCACCGATGAATCCATCCTCATGCACCGGTGGGTACCCACTTCCACATCTCCACTAGCGTGCCGTGCCCCGGCGTCGAATCGATGATCAGCTTGTCCATCAATCGGCGCGCCCCGGGCAACCCCAGCCCGAGTCCGCGGCCGGTGGAGTAGCCGTCCTCCAACGCGCGCGGGATATCGAGAATGCCGGGCCCCTGATCCTGCGCCTGCACCACCAGTGCGCGACGGCCCTCCTTCTCGGTGACCGACAGCCGAATCTCGCCGCTGCCCGCATAACTGGTGATGTTGCGCGCGACCTCGGAGATGGCCGTGGAGATCATGGTGATATCGGTCAGGGAGAACCCGTGCTCCAACGCGAGTTCCCGCCCGGCCTGTCGTGCGGTGACGATGTCGTTCGATTCCTTCACCGCGATCACCACATAGTCAGCGGCCACGATCACGACCGTCTCGCTGGCGGCGGGTATCGAGTTTGTGGTTCAACCAAGCAAGACCTTCCTCCAGATCGAGGGCGGTGTGCATGTCCTCGAAAGTGAGGCCGAGCTGAACCATGGCGAAGGCGACCTCGGGCTGCAAGCCGACGATGACCGTCTCAGCTCCCCGAAGCTTGGTCATGTGGGCGATGGTACGCAGCGATCTGGCCGCGAAGGAGTCCATCACGTCGATTGCCGTGACATCGACGATGATGCCCTGGGCGCGATACTTGCTGACGTACTTCATCAGATCGTCTTGCAAGCGCTCGGTATCGGCGTCGGTCAGCGCCGATTGCACCGAGGCGATCAGGTAGGTGCCTTGTTTCAGAATGGGTACCGGCATGGGCCTGCCCCGGTCTACCTTCCGCTGTCGCGGTCGGTGACGCGCGAAACTTCGTAGCCCAGCAGTCGTTCCGCCTCTTCGATACCGCCCTGCAGGTCGCCGACCGCGTTCATCTTGGACAGGTCCAGACCGATGGTGACCAGGGTGAGCGCGATCTCCGAGGAGAGGCCGGTGATGATGACGTTGGCGCCCATGAGCCCCGAGGCGTCCACGGTCTGCACCAGGTGGTTGGCCACCGTGGAGTCGATGGCGGGCACACCGGTGATGTCGATGACGACCACCTTCGCGCGATTGGCGCGAATCGCCCGTAGCAACTGCTCGGTCAGCTGACGCGCGCGCTGCGAGTCCAGCACGCCGATGATCGGGAGGATGAGCAGCTGCTCACGCACCTGGAGCACCGGGGTGGAGAGCTCGCGAATGGCTTCCTGCTGTTGGCGGATGACGCGCTCGCGCTCCTGCACGAACGACACGCCCACGGTGTTGGCGATGCGGTTGGCCGCCGGTTCGTAGGCGTCGAGCACCTGGTTGAGCAGTTCGAAGTTCGACTGGTACTTCTCGAACAGCGAGCGGGCCAACACATCTCGCAGCAGCAGCACGATGCCGAGGACCTCGTCGGTCTCGACTCCTCTCGGAATGATGCGCTCGGAGAGGTCACGGGCGTAGGCCTGCAGCGCCTCGACGCTACCGGTCTCGAGCACCTCGACGTAGTTGTCGAAGATCGAGGTCGCCTCGGAGAAGATCTCCTCCGGTGTCATGGCGGTCAGCAGCTGGGCGTCCGTAATGCGACGCGCCCACTCCTCGCGCAGTTCGGTGCGGTTCTGCCGCAGGTGTTCGACCAACTGCGGGAGCAGATTGTCGACGGAACCCGCGGGCAGCGAGTCCGGCGAAAGGCCGATGGACACGTCGGACATGGAAACTCCTGCCCCTTTCGCTAAGGCCAGGTTCGGATGCTCTCTGTGCGCTCGGTTGCCGACAGTCTGCGTGCGAACGCGGGACAGAGCAGCCGTTGCCGAGCCTAGTCTTACCCAATACCCAGTGGGTACGAAACCAAACACGGGGTCGGGCGTGGAAATTGTCAGGCGGAATGGCGATTCCGCTGCTGTTGCTGCGCCGGAGGTCTTCGGTGATGCTCCAGCAGTGTGTCGTAGATATCAGCCAGGGCATCCAGCTGGCTACGGTCCAGGACGTCGATCATGTGCCTGCGCACGCTCTGCACATGGGCCGGTGCGGCGGATTCGAGGACCTGCTCGCCGCGCTCGGTGAGCACGGCGGCGGTGCGGCGGGCATCGTCGGGGATGGACTCGCGCGCGACCAGGCCGCGCTTCTCCATCCGGGTGATCTGATGTGACAGACGACTTTGCGACCACTCCAGCACGGCGGCGAGTTCGGCGAAGCTGCGGCGGTGGTCGGGGGCGTCAGCGAGACGGGCCAGCACGGTGTATTCGACGTAGGTGAGGTCGGATTCGCGCAGGGAGTCGCGGCCGACGGCGGCGGCGATGAGGTCGCGGGTGAACACGTATCCCAACCAGGCGCGCCGCTCGACATCGTCGAGCCAACGGGGTTCGGTCACGGTTCCACTCCCGGGTTCACTTGTCATGCTATTCCCTCCCCACCGCAGACAACCGCATGATGGACAGGTAACACCGTGGGGGTTGAAGGTGCAACCTCTGACGATTCGCATAGTTCGCGCAGGTATGCGTAGAAATCCGCTGGTTCGCACAAGTCTCGGTCGGTTTCGGGCAAACCGCCGGGCGACGTCCGAGGCAGATAAGGCTTGCCTCAGCTCGGGGCACATGCGGTGGCTGGCTAGGCTTTCCGGTGCTCAACACGCCGCTGGTCCTGTCCAGCCCTGCTCGAGGAGTGCGAGATTCGTGACCGCGCCTGACTTCCTGTACTCGGATCTGCTGCCGACGGGTGTCGACGACACGCCCTATCGGTTGCTCACCACCGAGGGCGTCAGCACCTTCGAGGCGGGTGGGCGCACCTTCCTCCAGGTCGAGCCCGAGGTGCTGCGCATGCTGACCCAGGAGGCCATGCACGACATCAGCCACTACCTGCGGCCCGCGCATCTGCGGCAGCTGCGCAAGATCATCGACGATCCCGAGTCCAGCGGCAACGACCGGTTCGTGGCCCTTGACCTGCTCAAGAACGTGAACATCTCGGCGGGCGGCATCCTGCCCATGTGCCAGGACACCGGCACCGCCATCGTCATGGGCAAGAAGTCCGAGGGCGTGCTCACCGGAGCCGATGACGCCGAATGGATCTCGCGCGGCGTGTTCGACGCCTACACCAAGCTGAACCTGCGCTACTCCCAGCTCGCGCCCATGACCATGTGGGAGGAGAAGAACACCGGTTCGAATCTGCCCGCGCAGGTCGAGTTGTACTCCGACGCGGGCGATCCCGCGCATCCGGCCTACAAGTTCCTGTTCATGGCCAAGGGCGGCGGCTCGGCCAACAAGTCGTTCCTGTTCCAGGAGACCAAGGCCATCCTGAACCCGGACCGGATGCTGGAGTTCCTGGACGAGAAGATCCGCTCGCTCGGCACCGCGGCGTGCCCGCCGTACCACCTGGCGGTCGTGATCGGCGGCACCAGTGCGGAATTCGCGTTGAAGACCGCCAAATACGCCTCCGCGCACTACCTGGACAACATGCCGACCGAGGGTTCGCTTGCCGCGCACGGCTTCCGGGATCTGGAGCTCGAGGAGCAGGTGTTCAAGCTCACCCAGTCCTTCGGCATCGGCGCGCAGTTCGGCGGCAAGTACTTCTGCCACGACGTGCGGGTCATCCGGCTGCCGCGCCACGGCGCGTCACTGCCGGTGGCCATCGCGGTGTCGTGCTCGGCGGACCGGCAGGCCCGGGCCAAGATCACCCCCGAGGGCGTGTTCCTCGAACAGCTGGAACGCGAACCGGCGCAGTACCTCCCGGAGCAGACCGACGAGATCCTCGGCGGTGACGTGGTGAAGATCGACCTCAACCGGCCGATGTCGGAGATCCGCGCGGAACTGTCGAAATACCCGGTGAAGACCCGGCTTTCGCTCACCGGTCCGCTGGTGGTGGCGCGTGACATCGCCCACGCCAAGATCAAGGAGCGCCTCGACGCGGGCGAGCCGATGCCGGAGTACCTGCGCGATATGGCCGTGTACTACGCCGGTCCCGCCAAGACCCCGGACGGCTACGCCTCGGGTTCCTTCGGCCCCACCACCGCGGGCCGGATGGACTCCTACGTCGACCAGTTCCAGGCCGCGGGCGGCTCGTTCGTCATGCTGGCCAAGGGCAATCGCTCCGCGCAGGTCACCAAGGCGTGCAAGGAGCACGGCGGCTTCTACCTCGGCTCCATCGGCGGGCCCGCCGCGCGGCTGGCGCTGGACTGCATCAAGTCCGTCGAGGTGCTCGAGTACCCGGAGCTGGGTATGGAAGCGGTGTGGAAGATCGAGGTCGAGGACTTCCCGGCCTTCATCGTCGTCGACGACAAGGGCAACGACTTCTTCGCCGAAACGCAGAAGCCGATCGCGCTGCGGGTGCGCACGCGCTCCAAGGAACGGGTCTAGGCACGAACGGCCGCGTGGTCACAGGGCGAGGCCGGTGCGCAGCCGGTTGTCCGGGTCGACCACGCGGCGAATGATGCGCAGCCTGCGCAGGTTCCCGGCGAAGTAGCGGCCGGGATCGGTGTCGGGTTCGACGTAGTTGGCGTACGCACCCGCGCTGGCGGCGCCCAGTGCGCGGTGCGCGTCGGTGACCCACCGGCGGGCCGCGGCCGGATCGGTGGGGGAGTCCACCAGCCATTGCAGGGTCGCGGCGTGGCGACGCCACGGGAACGCGGTGGCCTCCGGCGCGAGGTCGCGGACGGCTCCGTCGAGCGGGTCGAGGATGACGTATCCCGGTATGCCCGAACGGGATCCGGCCGCGATATGGGCGAGGACGGTGTCGGCGACAGCGGCGATATCGGTGACCACATCGGAACCGGCCACCTTGGTGGAGCGCGGGGTGGTGTCCGAACCACCGGCCAGTACGAGGGCCGTGTCGAGGTTGGACAGTGTGCGCACCTCCTTGGCGGATGCTGAAAGACCCACGGCGGCCGTGAGTTCGGCGGCGGCGGTCTCGCCCGCACCCTTCGCGCAGAACAGCCGCACCCGGCACGTCGTCTCGCCGCCCTCGGCGGAGACGGTGAGATTCGCCCAGCTGGAACGGTCGGCGGTGGGCATCCACCGTGCCCAACCGGTGATGGACCGGGCCGAACCTGGAAAGTTCAGCGTCACAGCGTCTCTGGCTGTCGCGGCATGGGTGCGGAAGGCCATCGACGTGACCACGCCCACGGCCCCCGCACCGCGCAGCGCCCAGAACAGGTCCGCCGCACGGGTTTCCGAGGCGGTGCGCACGGTGCCGTTCGGCAGGACCAGATCGGCCTCGACGAGCCGGTCGCAGGTCATGCCGTGAGCGCGGGAATCGACACCGATACCGCCGCCCAAGGCCAAGCCCGCCACACCCACGGTCGGGCAGGAGCCGAGCGGGAGCGCGCGGCCGATGCGGTCCAGTGCTCGCAGCACCGGAAAAAGGGTCGCGCCCGCGCCGATCCGCACCAGGTCCCCGTCCACCGCGACCTCCGACAGCCGCCGCACATCGACGACCAGCGCATCGGAGGTGGTGGAAGCGCCGACGTACGAATGTCCACCGGCCCGCGCCGCCACGGCCAGCCCATGCTCGCGAGCGAACACCAGCCCGGACCGCACATCATCGACGGTCGCGGCCTCGAGCACCGCCGCGGGCATTCGCGCATCGAAGTCCGGGTCGAAAACGCGTTTGGCGGAGGCATATTCGGCGTCGCCAACGGTCAGGAGACGACCGCGCAGCCGCCCCCGCAGTGCGCCCCACGCGGCATCGGGCGGCAGGTCGGAACGCGGCTTCGCGTCCGCCGACCTGCCGACCCGCGCGCAAGCCAGGGTGGCGGCCGCGCCGACCCCGGCCCGCAGCAGGAAACGGCGCGTCAGGGATGTCGTCTCGGCCCGAGGTTCGAAACCCATGACACGCGAATACCCACTTCCGCACGAATCCCCGCGTCGCGCTGTTGATCCAGGCTCCGCCCAGCGCATCGGCCGAGGTTACGCGGCCTCGCCGGACTCTGTGCGCGATCCGGGCGGCGGTGGCACGTGGAGCAGCTGCATCACCCGGCCGGGCGCATCCGCCGCCAACGGCATCGCCCGCCACCCCGCGCTGAATTGTGGGAACGCGCGGAACAGACTCAGCGTGTGTGCGATCTGTGCCTCCGGTCGGTGCGCCATCTGAACTGGTCGAATTCCGTCGCGTCGTGAGGCGCGCGGCGCGTTGCGGTGCTGAGCCGGGTGGGGCCCGTTCGGTTGGTGGTGGGCGTGGTCGCATGACCACGGTGGGGGCGGTCACAGTGCCGCGGCGGTGTCGGCCGACCCACAGGCCGACCTCCCGAAGGCCAGGTCGGCGCACCGGGGCGACGCGGGATGAAACATCGGCGGTGGTCCGAACCGATAGGATGCCCGAGACGTACGCGGTGTGAGTATCGAGGTCGGAGGCTCGCCGCGGCCCACCGGCGGTGTCGGTGGAATCAGCAGGCCCACGCGGAGTTCGGGTGCTGATCCGATCCAAACAGCGTGTCCGAACGAATACGTGGAGGTGAGCCGATGCGGATGAACAAGGGCGAGTGGGGTTCTCGCGGTGCCGAGAGCGGGCGCGGAGTGCGGCGGTATGCCGCCGTCGCGCTGCTGGCGGGTACCGCTGTCGCAGGTGTCGCCGCACCCTCGGCTACCGCCGATCCCACTCCCGGCGTTCCCGCGACGGTCACCGAATCCGGCGCCGGTCAGCCGATTTCCGCACCGACGCCGATGGATGCCCTGTTCGGCGGTGCGCGGACGCCCGGCGCGAGACCCGACGGCGACATCACCGCACTGCTCGTCTTCGGCGGCACCCGGACGGAAACCTTTGCGGCGCGGCTGATTTCCCAGGGCACGGTGCCGTCCGGACAGGCCGTGGCCGCCGACACCAGCGGGCTCGATCCGCTGCTCGCCCTCGCCTACGACATGGCCGCCGCCGAAGCGCACGCCCAGGGCGTACCGCTGTCGATCACCTCCGGCTACCGCACCCCCGGGGAGCAGCAGGCCATGTGGGAGGACGGTATCGCCACCTACGGCAGCCCCGACGCCGCGCGCCGCTGGGTGCTGCCGCCCGAGGAGTCCACCCACGTCTCCGGCCAGGCCATCGATGTCGGCCCGCAGGCCGGTGCGGCGTGGCTGGAGGCCAACGGCAACCGCTGGGGGCTGTGCCGGATCTACGACAACGAATGGTGGCATTTCGAGATCGCCACGCTCCCCGGCGCGCCCTGCCCGCCGCGACTACCCGACGCCAGCCAACGCTGAACGCACCTGCGGACACGGGGTTGTCCGCCCTTTCACCCCGTGTAAGAGCAGGTCGTTGGGCATTACTGTGGCGCTGGTGCAGGTGCCAGCACTCCGTCACGCCACGACGGGCAATTGGTCGAACAGGTAGGTACGCGCCCCAGTGGGGCCGATTCGGGAGGTTCGGGTGGTCAGGCACGGCAACCACGGCGGCAGCCGCACAACACATTCCAGCACCGGTCACCAACGCCCGCCGCTGCGCCGCCGCCCACCCGCCAGAGAACCGCTCTACCCCGCCAGCTGGCTACTCCTGGAACTGCCCACCGCCATCCTGCTGGCCGTGTTCATCGGCACCGGATGGCTCGGCTACGCTCACCCCAGTGGACCCAGCCAACCCCGCCCAGCCGTGGTCGTACCCGTCGAAACGCCCTCGCATCCCGGGAGTCGCTGACCGCGTGACGGTCGAAAGCCACTGCCCACGCGAGGAATCGGCGGAGGCCTCGGAACCCTGCTCGGGGGTGGGCACCCGCGAGGGCTGGTGCGGTCGCCCGCAATCCAGCTGCATCTCAGCACATCTCGTCCAGTGCGACGCCCGAGCGGATCTGAGTTCCGCCCGGGCGTCCTGTGTGCGTGCGCTGCGCCTCAGGAGGCGATCAGCTGCGGTTCGGCCGACCGGACGTCGCTGGCATCCACGGCCCGGACGCCGCGGCTAGCCAGCAGCAACACCACCAGACCGGTCGCGGCGAACCCCGCACCCACCCACAGCGGTGAGACCCACCCGAATCCAGCGGAGATGGCCAGGCCGGAGAGCCAGACACCCAGGAAATTGCCGACATTGAAGGCGGCGATATTGGCCGAGGAGGCCATGGTGGGGGCCTCGGCGGCATGGTCGAGCACGCGCATTTGCAGGCCGGGCGTCGCGCCGAAACCAAAGAAGCCCATGGCCAGCAGCAGCGCCGCGGACGCGATCTTGTTGTCGGACAACAGCGCGAAGGCCACCAGGGCGATGCCGAGAGCGAGGGTCATCCCGACCAGCGTGCGGGTGAGACCCCGATCCGCCCAGCGCCCGCCGACCAGATTGCCCGCGAACAGGCCCACGCCGAAGAGCACCAGCAGCCAGGGGATCGCGCCGTCGGAGTAGCCGGTCACGCGGGTCAGCAGCGGTTCGATGTACATGAACGCACCGAACATGCCGCCGAAGACGAGCACCGTCATGAGCAGCGAGTACCAGACCTGGCGATTGCGGAACGCGGCGAGTTCGGTGCGCAGGCTGGGCCGCGCGGCGGTCTCGGCGGGAGTCGCGGGCACCAGCGCGGTGATCCCGGCGAGCGCGATCACACCGACCACGGTGATGACCGCGAAGGTGGCGCGCCACCCCCACTGCTGCCCGATGATGGTGCCCAGCGGAACACCGAGCACATTGGCAAGGGTCAAGCCGCCGAACATGATCGAGATGGCACCGGCCTTCTTCTCCGCCGAAACGAGGGAGGAGGCGAGCACCGCGCCGATGCCGAAGAACGCGCCGTGCGCGAGCGCCGCGAGCACCCGCCCGCCGAGCAGGGCCGCATAGCCCGGAGCCAGCGCCGAGGCGGCATTGCCGACCGTGAACAGCACCATCAGCACTTGCAGCGCCCGCTTGGACTCCCAGCGATTCACGATCGGGGTGAGCGCGAGCGCGCCGACCACCACCGCGAGCGCGTACCCGGAGATGAGGTACCCGGCCGTGGGCACCGAGACGCCCATATCGTCGGCGACCGACGACAGCAGACCGGCAATGACGAACTCCGTGAGTCCGATGCCGAAGCCCCCGAGCGCGAGGGCGATGAGACCGAGCGGCATGTCAACGCTTCCCTTCCTGTGCCAGCGCGCGCCCTGAGTGAGCGTGCGCCGATATAGCGCGTGTGCAACTAAATGCGTGTGCATCAAAGTAGTTGCACACGCCGACTATTGCAAGTCGCCGCTAATATGGGTGCATGGGTATTGCCGATGACGCGATCGAGGTCCGGGCCACGGGCTGGCGCATCCTCGCCGCGCTGCACGGGTTGATCGAGACCGCGCTGGAGCGGGAGCTGGTGCGTGAGCACGAACTGTCCGTGGTCGAGTTCACCGTCCTCGACGCACTCTCGCGCCAGGACGGCTGGCATATGCGCATCTCGCAGCTGGCTCGTGCGGCCGCGCTCTCGCCGAGCGCCACGACCCGCCTGGTGAATCGCCTCGAGGACCGCGGTCTGCTGGTGCGCGTGCTGTGCCCGGATGATCGGCGCGGGATCTACACCGAGGTCACCGAGAAGGGGCGCGAGCTGTACGAGCGCGCCAAGCCGACCCATGATCGCGTTCTCGAAGCGGCGCTGACCGAGGCCGAGGGTGTACCCGAACTCGCGCCACTGGCGGAGTTCCTCCACCGTGCGCCGGTCGGCAGCGAGCCGAGCCGATCGGTATGAGAGTCGTGGTCACCGCCCCCGACCACGCGGTCACGCTGCGGTTCGAGCCGTCCGGGATGGAGTATCCGCTGGCGGCGAACACGCAGATCGTCGTCGAGTGGGACGAGCCGCGTGAACCCGGTGCGTTCGTGGGGTCGGTGGAGTATCTCTCGGACGAGATCGTCGTCAACTACAGCACCGCGCGGATGCGCAGTTGGAACGCGGCGGGGGAGCGTTTGGACTACTGACCCTGCCGTGGCGGACCGGAAGTCCGTCCACGGCAGGGTGTTTCACGCGTCGGCGAGGAGTGCCTCGTCCAGGGTGATGCCGCCCTCGATGGAATGCGGTGTGCGGCGGCGGTTGGGGGAGCCGAGGGCGGTGGTGAGGTCGGTGCCGTCGTGTTCGGCGAGCAGGTCGCCGGAGTCCCAGACGAGCAGGGTGCCGCTGACGGTGTTCTCGGCGGCCGAGTGCGCCAGGTCGTAGTGGGCGCAGGCGGGGACGTGGGGGTAGGTGATCCACAGGTCGTAGCCGGTCATGAACAGGTCGAGGTCGAATTGCACGGAGAGGCCGAGCAATTCGCTGCGGCCGTTGTCGTCGACACCGGCGAAGGCCTCGTCCAGGGCGAGCAGGCGCGGGGCCTGGGGGTCGGCGGAGTCGAGCATGACGTGTGCCGCGGCGAAGAGCGGAAGGTGCAGCGACACCGACTGTTCGCCGCCCGACAGGGCGCTGTGGCGGGCCACGGTGAGGCGGTCCTCGGTGCCGTCGGCGGTGATGATGGTGAACGAGAACACCCGCCAGGTGCGGTAATCCAGGGTGGCGGCGAGGATCTCGGGGAAGGAGCGCTCCGGGTGGGCCGCGCGGGCGGCCCGGATCTCGGCGGCGAAATGCGCTCGGATGGTGGACAATTCGTCGGCGGTCAGCTCCGAGGAATCGCGGTCGAGAATCTTGCAGACCGCGCGCGCCGGTTCGGAGAGCGTATCGGCGAGGACCCAGTGCACGCCGATCGTATTGCCGGAGGACATGCGGCGCTGCTTCATCTCGGTCCCCATCTTGGCGATGAGATCGCGTGCGTCGCTGGTGCGTTCGTGAATCTGCTGGGCGAGTCCGGTGAGCAGCGCGTCCTCGAGAATGCGGCGTTCGGAGTCGGTGAGCAGCAGTTCCTGGTCGCGGCGGGCCCCGGCGATACGCTCGGAGAAGTCGGCCAGCGACGACAGGCCGTGATCGTCGTGCACCTGCACCACGGTGAGGCCGTCGGCGGCATCCCAGTGCAGGCGGTAGTCCTGGCGGGAGGCGGCGAGGGCGGCGTCGAACTCCTGCAGCGCGGTCGTGACTGCACTGCGGGTGGATTTGCGGGCCGCCTCGCCCGCGCGCACCGAAGTCGTCGCGGCGGCGAGATTCTCGAAGAGTTCGGCGACCTCCTCGGGCAGCACCTGCGGTACCTGCTCGGGCTCGCCGTTCTCGATGCGGTAGAGCAGCTGCTCGGGGGTCGACCATGCGGCATCGCTACTGGGCCACCGGCTTTCGGGTGACGCACCGAGCAAAGTGAGCAGGTCCGGGCGCGCGTAGGGCGCGAGAGTCCGCACATCCGCGAGCAATTCGGTGAGCGCGGTACCGAGGGCGTCGTGGGCGGCGCGGTGCGCGCCCTCGGCGCTGCCGACGCCCTCGATGGCCTCGTGCGCTGCCTTGCGGGCCGCCTTCTGCTCGGCGCGGGCGGCGTCGATGCGTTCGCGCGCCGTCTCGAGTTCGCGGTCGATATCGGCCGCACCGGCACCGAGGGCCTCGCGCAGCGTCTCCAGTTTGCGCAGCTGCTCGTCGTATCCGGTCTTGGCGGCTTCGGCCTCCTCCGCGAAAGCCTCTGCCAGATCCCGGGATTCGAGCAGCCGGTCGCTGGCTTCGCGGGCGCGTTCGGTCTCGCGCTGATGGTCGCCGCGCAGCCGCAGCAGCGCGGTCCCGGCATTCTCGAAGTGCCGTACGGCGGCGGCGAGGGCATCCAGCTCCGCGGGGTCACGGGGTGCGCGGTGGTCGGCCGCGATGGCCCGCACCTTCTTGTCGGCGGCGGAGAATTCCGCCACCGCTTGGTCGAGGTCGCGCTCGGTCTGGGTGGCGGCCTCCGAGCGCGAGCGCAGCATGCCCGCCGCCTCGGAGACCGCGCGCAGTGCGGCGGTGACGGCGGTGGTGCGGGGAAGCGCCTTGGCGGCGGCGGAGATTCGGGCCAGCTCGGCGGTGGCGGCCGCCTCCTCTGCCCGTGCGGTCTCGATGGCCTGCTCGGCCGCCTCGATGGCTTCGGTCAGCTCCGCCAGCCGCAGTTCGCGGCGACGCGCCCGCGCCGTGGTGCCGATGAATTCGGCGTCGGCCTTGACGTGGCGGCCGACTTGCACGCCCTGCCGGTACCGGCCGTCGTCGGCGACGGCGACCCCGCCCTCGGCGGTCAGTGCGGGCAGTGTGTCGGCAGACTTCCCGGACTTGCCAGTGAAGTGCGCCGCGCCCGCATCGGGCAGGGCGATGGAGGCCAGCACGTCGGCGACCAGTTGCCGTGGCACCGACAGAGATTCGGTGTCGTCCTCGACCACCAGGACATCGGCGAGCGTGCGGCCGGAGGGTCGCTGCGCCGCGGGCAGCGGGATCAGGAACTGTTCCGAACGATGTTCTGGCAGATCGGTTTCCGCGCACACCCACCCGTCGAGCAGATTCGCCGCCTGCAAGGCCGCTTCGATACCGGCCGCCGATTCCGGTGTGACACCGTCGGCGAAGCGCACCAATCGCCACAGCGGCGCGCCGGGTCGACCGGAGCGGTCATCGGTGCGCGCCGCGAAAGCCGCAGGCGCGTCATCGCGTTCGGCCGCGACCCGTGCATGTTCGGCGCGCAGCTCGGCGGCTTGGGCTTGGGCCTGCTCGGCCTGGGCGCGGGCCTGATGGCGGCGCGCGCGGATATCCTCGGTGAGCGGTTCGGTCCACTCCGCGAGGACTTCCGCCGGTGTGGCGGCAGGGGTTTCGGCATGGCCGGATACGGCCGCACCCGACTCGTCGGTCTCCGAATCGGCTGCGCTCGTGGCTGATCCACCCTTGCCGCGCGCTGACTTTGCCGCTTTGCCGGGTATCGACGGGGCGAGCGCGGTGCCGTGCTCGGTCCCGGCGTGGGCGACCGCGTCATTGAGTGCCGCGAACAGTCCGTCGCGGACGGGGGAGTACACCTCGCGGTGGTTGTCCCACCAATCATGCAGGGCGGCGGCGGTATTGGAGCGTGCGAGGGAGACGGCGGCCTCGGCCTGGGCGAGCTCCGCCGCGGCGGCGTCGCGCAGCTCCACCGCGCGTTGCGAAGCCCGTTCCGCCCGGGTGCGTTCGGTGGCGGCGGTGTCGACCAGGGTCAGGGCACGGCGGACGGCGCGGACGTCGGCGTCGCGCTCCTCGGCGTGGCTGCGGACGGTGGTGGTGAGCTGGTCGGCGCGGGCCTGCTCGGGCAGCGCCGCCCATTCGATTCCGGCTTCCTCGGCGGCGGAACGCAATTCGTCCTCACCGCGAGCCAAGGCCGAGGCGGCATTGCGGACCGCGGCCTGGGCGCGTTCGGACTCCTCGGCGCGCTGGTCGACGGTCTGGCTGGCCTTGGTGGCCTTGTCGCGGTGTACGGCACTAGAGGTCTCCAGACGGCGCACGGCGTCGGCGAGGTCGTCGAGTTGCTGTTTGCCCTCGTAGGCGCTGGAGCGCTGGAGGGTTTCGCGGTCGGCGAGCGCCTGTTCGTAGGCGCGGTCGGCATCGTCGGCGCGGGTTTCGGCGGCGGCGCGTTCGGCGTCGCGGCGTTGCCGCAGGGCCGAGGCGGCGTGCAGGGCGGTGGCGGCGTGGGTCACCGCGTCGAGGCGGGTGCGCACCTGGTCGATATCGGTCTTCGCCTGCACGGCAAGGTATTTGCGGTACACGCCGACGAAGGCGCGGGTGGCGGTATCGGCCTGCACAAGGCCCTCGAGGGTGCGGCCGACCTCCTCCATATCGCTGAACGAGCGCGCCGCGTCGAGGATGAGCTGCTCGTCCAGCGGGCGCAGGCCATCGGTGAGCGCCTGCGAAAGTCCGCGTGGATCGAGGTTTTTCGCCAGCTGCGGGCGGCGCAGCGTGAGGATGAGGTTGATGAGCTGGTCGTAGCGCTGCTGGCCGAGGCCGAACATGCGCGCGTCGATGGCGGCGCGGTACTCCACCGGCCGGTCGTAGAGGGCGTCGCCGCCGATCTGTTCGGCCAGCTGTTTGCGGGTGAGCGGGCGGTCGTCCTTGTCGAGCAGCGAGAAGTCCACGCCCACCCGGCCGTCCGCGACGAAGTACCAGCGGGTGACCTTGTCGGAGGAGCGGGTGGCGCGCATGCCGATGCCGACGGTCACCACCTCCGGCTCGTCCCAGCGGCCGCGCGCGAACTCCATCCACACATACGAGTAGGCCGACTCCTGCTTGCGGTACAACAGGTTCGACTTCATGGTGCGTTCTTCACCGGCGAAGGGATTGAGCCGCCGGGGTTCGATGCGGCCGTCGAGGACGAACGGGAACAGCACCTCGAGCGCCTTGGTCTTGCCGGAACCGTTGGGGCCGCGCAGTACCAGCCGCCCGTCGGCGAAACAGAACTCCTGGTCGCGGTAGTCCCACAGGTTGACGATCCCCGCTCGGGTGGGGACGAATCGCACTCCACCGTGAATGAGGTCGGCCATGGGTCACCAGGTCCCTTCTGTTTCGGATTGCCGCGCAATGGATCTGCCGCTGTGGGTCGGAGCCGCTCTCACGTCCTCACGGATCGCCCACATCGGTCGGTGCCACGAAGAGTTCGGTCTCGGCGCGGGTGCGGACGGTCACCACCGCGCCGCGATAGCGGGCGAGGGCGGGCAGAATGAGCAGCCCGCCGTCCATCACCTCCACCAGGCGCAGTCGTTCCAGCAGACTCACCACCTCGGCGGTGAGCCCGGGGACATCGGCCTGCCACTGTGCGGCGAAGGTCGCGCCGTAGCGGTCGGTCAACGCCCGCACCGTCTCTCGAATCCACGAGGACTCGACGAAGGGGTGCTCGAGGATCTCCGGTTGCTCCACCGTCTCGTCGATATCTTCGTGCGTGCCGAAGATGTCGACGGGGTCCGACAGCGGCGCGAAGACCGTCTTCCTCGGGATGGCGCTGTCGAGCTGTTCCACCAGGTCGGTGAGCGGGCGCTCCGGGCGCGGCCGCCGCTCGACCGGATTGTCGATATCGAGGACCAGGTCGGCGATCTCCCCGGCGAGCAGCAGCGCCACCTGGGCGAGGGTGCCGGTGCTCGGAAAACGGATGTCGGACAGGCGACCCGAGCTGTCGATGAGGGCGACACCCTCGGCGCGGCGCTCGGCTTGCAGGCCGGTGAGCAGCTCCACCTCGGCGACGAGCTTCTCCTGCGCGAGCAGTGTTCGGTCGGCGGGCTCGAGGTCCTCGGCGTACACGACCGGCAGCTCCACCAGCGCGCGGCGCACCCTGCGGGCCGCCAAAGCCGCTGCGGGCGAACGGGTATCGGAGGCGGTCGTCTCGTCACCGAGCAGACCTTCGACGCTGTGCAAGTGCTGGAGCGCGCGTGACGGCCGGAACAAAGCGAACACCACCGACCGGTCGATGTCGTAGAGCGCTTCTCCCGCTTCGGGATCCGCCGCCCAGCCGCCCGCGTCGCCATCGGCGAGGGCCACCGCGCCGCGTGCCGCCAACCAGCCCACGGCATCGACGAAGGCGTCGCGGTCGGCCGCGCGGTCGGGTGCGAGTTCGAGGCCGTCCACCTGTTCGGCGTAGGCGGCGACCTGTTCGGCCAGCTCCGACAGCGTGATCTGGTCCCCGGCGCGCCCCAAGGCGGCCAGCGCGAGCGCGAGATAGGCGTAGCGGCGGCGGTCGAAGACGCGGTCGGCGACGGTCCGCGCGGGCCGCCCGCCGTCGAGATGGTCGAGCACAGGGAACAATCGGGCCGTGGTCTCGGTGACCTCTAGGCGATAGCCGAACAGCTCCGCGAGATCCTCGCGCAGTTCGGTCGCCCACCGCCGAATCAACGGCAGCGCAATGCGATCCGGATAGGTGCGGGTGATCAGGTGATTGGCGAGCACCACCCGCGCCGCGCGCTGATAACTGTCCAGGGCGAGCGAGTCGATCGACCGTGCGTGCATCAGTCGCGAACCTCCGGCTCGCCAGCGGCCTCGGACAGCGTTGCCGGAGAAGAGATTCCGGTCGTGCCGCCGTACCCGGCACCCTCCGGCGTGGCGCTTTCCGACGCAGCACCCTTCGGCGCGGCGCTTTCTGCCCCAGCACCCTTCGGCGCGGCGCTTTCTGCCCCAGCACCCTTCGGCGCGGCGCTTTCTGCCGCGGCACTCTGCGGCGGTGTGCCTTCCGACGGAACACTATTCAGCGCGGCATCTTCCGGTGCGGCGCTTTTGGTCGCGGCCCTCGGCGGCGTGGCACCTTGTGGCGCGACACTGTTCGGCGCTGGGTCTTCTGCTGCGGTTCTCGCCGGTCCGGTACCTCCCGGCGCTGCGCCCGCCACGGCTTTTCCGGCGTTGCGCGACAGGCTGGAGTCGCGCAACTCCCCGGTGTCTCGTGGTGAGACCGTATTGTTCTTCACTCCACGGCGTTTGGTTGTCTCGCGGACCTCGAGGCGGCGGTTGTTGAGGTGGAGCAGGCCCTTCGAAGTGCGCACCATGGTGGAGCCCTGGTGTTCGCTCACCGTGAGGGTGACGCCATTGTCGGTGCCGGTGGTGCCGCCGACGCGACCGCTCACCGGCACCCACGCGGTCGACGCGGCATCCAGAAGTTTCAGCAGCACTTCGGTTTCGCCCTCGTCGAGGACTCGTTCGTAGAGGTCGGCCGCCGCCAGCGACCGCGCGGCCTCGGCGCGGGCGCGCTGGGCGTCGAGTTGCGCTTCGCGCAGGCGGCGGATTCCGGCGTCATTGCGTTGCAGGCGGGCAGGCGCGCCCGGTGTGGGCGGGCGGCCCGTCTCGGCGAGGGTGCGGGCGATCTCCAAAGGTGGTGCGTCCCACCAGGATCGGATGGCCGGAATGACATCCGCGTCCGGGTGGCGCATGGCCAGGTGGCGGGGGCGGCCGAGGCCGAAGACCGCGTCGTAGAGGGCGTGCGCGGCCTCCACGGTCGGGGTGGCGGTGAACCAGCCCGCCAGGTGGCGCAGCGCGGACTCGCGGCTCACCCCGCCCTTGCGGGTCTCGGTGACGCGGCGCAGCAGCGACAGCACCGCCGCGATGGCGCTCATGGTGGCCTCGCGCAGGCGCTCGCATTCGGTGAGCGCGTTCTCGGCGTCGGCGGGCACCAGGAACCAGCCGCGCAACCCCTGCCACCGCGCGCGCCAATCGGCTTGCCGCGCAGCGGTATCGAGCAGAACGCGTTCGTCGCAGCGGGCGGCGCGCTCGATGAGCTCCTCGACGCCGGTGTCCTCGACCTCGCGAATGGCGGTGGCCAGGCGCGGCGCGAAGCGGGCCAGATCCATCGAGAATTCGCGCATATGCGCCAGCAGGGCGTCCTTGTGCACCAGGAACGCCTCGGGCGTCACCTCGGTGGTGCGTACGAGATCGCCGAGGGTGAGATAGAAGTGCGCGGCGCGGTCCGCCAGATCCGACAGCGCCCGGTCGAGCCGGTTGAGCACCCGGTACACGCGGGGCGCGTCGCCGGTTCGATTCGCCTCGGCCAGGGTGTGCAGATCGGCGAGCAGTTCCGGCAGTACCAGGCGCGACAACGCCGCTTCGTCGAGTCGGGCGTCGAGCACATCCGAGACCGCCCGATACGCCTGGTATCCGGCCTGCGAGAACTGGTACACGAAATGCCGGTTCCGGTACTCGGCCAGCGTCGCCGCGCGCGTGCCGTCGTAACTGCGCTCCAGCACACCCCACTGGTGCAACTGCTCGAGCAGCGGAGCGACCTCGGTCGCGGTGAGCCCCGGGGCGCCCGGGCAACGCCCGAGCGTCTCCACCACATCACTGGCGTGCAGCAGCACCACATAGGCGGCGCGCGCCGTATCGAAGGCCCGCAACACCCACAGGTAGTCGGCCCGTTTCTCGGCGGTCGCGAAGGAGAACAGCCGGAGCCGATCGGCATGCGGCAGATCCCCTCCACCGACCCCGGGCGGGTCGGGCAGCAATCCGGCAGCGGTCTCGGTCACCGGGGAGAGACTAATACCGCCCCGCCCCCGCACCCCAATGCGCCCACCATTCGGCGCGCCACAATCCGCCGAACCCCACACCCGCCGTGACGTATTGCGCGGTAAGTCCGAATTCGGCGTAGTCAGCCTCGGGCGCACCTGGCTCCGCGAAGGTGGACGCCCGATCAGGGGGAACCTGTGGCGGCAAACGTCGAGAGCCCCCCGCCACCAGTTCCCCCTCGCGGGGGTGCCTCATGATCACCAGGTACTGGTGGCGGCGTTGTGCGAGAGCGCCACGCCGTGAGTACCTGGTCGGTGGGTGGCTACCACCTCGAGGCCGTTGAGCATGAGGGGGAGCATGCCGCGTTGGTGGGCGAAGTCCTGATCGCCGGTGCCGTCGAAGCCGACCAGGACGAACTGTTCGGTGTAGGTCAGGTGGGTGTGGTCGGGGCCTTGCGGGGCGAGTTCGACCGTCACCTGGGCAATGGTGCGGCGTTGGTCGTTGAGGAACAGCTCGTAGCTGTAGACGAGGCGGGTGTCGGGGACTATGTCGAGGAAGCGGGAGCGGTATTCGATGCGCTCCGCCTCGCCCATGGGGGCGAACACCCCGCCCCCGGTCTCCCCGCCGCCGACGCGGAAGTCCAAGGCGTAGTGCGACTTTCCGGGTTCGCTGGGGATGCGAAACCACTGCTGGCGCAGGGCGGGATCGGCGAACAGCGCGAATACCCGCCGCGGGGGTGCGGCGATCTCGCGCGTCAGAGAGGTGGTGCCGTGGCGGACCCCTCGGGTCGGCGGGGCTTCGGGTTCGGGCGCGGCGGTCACACGCGCGCCAACCTCCGAATCGGGCGGCGTATTCCTTACGCGTTCGCCTCCGCGGCCGCGCGTTCCACGGTCATGAGGCTCTCGGAATGATGTTCGGCGTAGTAGGCCCGTGCGCCGCCATGCAGGCCGAACAGTCGCTTGCTCCACAGCAGCCAGACAATCGCCGCCAGATTCACCAGCAGCGCGCCCACCCGCAGGATCGTCACCTTCTCGGTGAGCTCGTAGATCTCCAGTGGCAGAAAGATACTCGTGGCGATGACCGCGAAGTACTCGCCCCAGCGCGCGACCCGCCACAGCCCAACCGCCTCGACGACCTGAATCGCGGCATACGCCAACAGCGCCACGATCAGCCACGTCAAGGTGGTCGACGACAGCGTGAACGCCTTCTCCAACCAGTGCACCAGTTTGGAGTGGTCCGGATTCCACCCGAGTTGATCGGCCAACGGCTGCAACAGTGGCAACTCCCGCTCCCACGCCTCCTTCCACTTCTCCTGCGACCCACGCAGTTTCATCACCCCGGCCGCCAACAGCACCAACACCACGGCCCGTCCCACCCGCTCCACCGCGAGCAGCCGCATGATGTACCGATCCCGCAGCAGCCGCCCGCGCGGCACCTCCGGCGCGTCGTCGGCCCGCCCCCGCCCGCGCGGCTCCCCGATCACGAAGTCCCCGCACCGCAGGCACCGCCACGCCTCCCCGGCCGCGGTATCCACCCGCAGCCGCTCCGCCAACTCGACTTCCTCCGGCGCGTACGTCTCATGCCCCCGCCCAGCACAGGTCCACAGGCTGAAGTCCATGCGGGGGAGCGTAAACCCCGAACCCGCGCCAGCAGCCCAGGCACGCGGCCCACACGAAACCCGCCCAGCCCACGAACCGACGGGTCGGTTCGTCACCCGCACGCCAGGCCGGGACACCTGTGAAGGAAGCCTAGGGAGCGCGGTGAGACGCCAACCCGGCCACAGCAGTGACGGACCGATCGGCGATATTCGCGGTGGTATACGTTGCCGCGTCGGCGGGATTCAGACAGGGGCGAGGCGAAGGGCAGCGTCGCACGAGTACGCATCAGTCGTTCGTGCGCACAGCCATCCGCTCATCGCCGCGACCGTCATCGCGACCATTCGCCACGGCCTCCAGCGCGTTACCGGGGCTGAGCGCTACTCCGGTGCGCGCGATCTGGAGAACAGGACGAGATCAGCCCGCCTGGTGCGGACTTCAATTACGAGGCGGCAGCCAACCCTCGGAACGGTTCGCTGCGCCGGGCGGGTCGAGGCGCTCGAGACGCTGGATTCGGCCGCAGTCGAGCGCGACGTCACGACCGGCCGAACGCAAGTGTCCGGCTCGGGAGCAGGCCAACCATGCCTGCGGTGGTCCGCCTGAACATTCGCGAGCGCTGTCGCGACTGGCTCGATAGCGGCCCGGCTCGGTCGCGGTCGGGTCGAGCTGTAGGCCTACCCGCCCCTGTGCCCGAGATGCCGGAAAGCGGCGCGGTCAGCTGGCGGCGAGACTGCGGAGCTGTTCGAGGTAGGAGCGGGTGCGCGGGTCTCCCGGGTAGCGTTCGATCATTTCGCGGGCCGCTTCGCCCGCGATCCACATGAGCGACGGCAGCGAGCGGCGTTTGCCGGAGAGGGCCTGGATACCCTCGTCCACGGCGAGTTCGAGGTTGCGGTCGCGCACGGCCACCACCGCCAGGGTGAGGTGGGCCTCGGAGACCCGCATGGGTTTGCGGATGGTGCCGTCGGGGGCGGTGGAGTTGCGGATCACTTGCCGGGCATAGGTTTCGGCGAGGCGGTCGTCGCCCGCGACGCGGCAGCAGTCCATGGCATAGAAGTCGAACTTCTGCGGATCCACCACGAAGTGATTGTCCAGATTGGCCGGATGGCCGAGTTTGTCGAGTATCGAGCGGCCTTGGGCGAGAGCGGTTTCCACCTCGCGGCGGTCGCCGATGCGGGCCCACGCCTTGGCCCGTTGGGCCGAGAGCTGCACGCCGACACCGAGATCGCCGATGGAGCTCATGGCCGCCGCGGCCGTATCGATGGCCCCGCGGTAATTGCCCTGGGTGAGGGCGAACCAGGCCGCCATTTCCGCTCCCCAGCCGATGATTTCGGCGTGGTCGGCCTCTTGGCCCAACGACAGCCCCGCCCGCCGGGTCGCCTCGGCGGCGGTGCGCCACCCCAGGTCGTAATCAACGCAACCGACCAGTAGGGCAACCCATCCGGCCAGGACGAGTACCTCGCGATGCTGCGCAAGAGTAAGGCGACCGTCCAGTAGCGAGGTAATTCGCCGCAACCACGCCGTGCCCTCCGCGTGCAGCTCGTGCGGATCGGTGTAGGGATACTCCGAACACAGCCGGTCGGCCGTGATGCGAATGGCGTCCAGCGTGGAGCCCGACACATCGGACATGCGCAGCCGTCCGATGAACTCCAGGGTGTCCATGCCGGTGGCGGAGAGCATCTCATCGTCGCGGTTGGGCCGTGACTTGGGAAAAAACGCCGCCGTCACGGTATCGAAGGAGGCCGCGATGATCGGCGCGTAGAAGTCGTCGGGCCGCGATTCGCCCGATTCCCATCGGCGCCAGTTGCGCAAAAGGGTCGAATCGGTAGGGAGGTTGTGGCTCGACTTGGCCCGCATCGCTCTTACCGCATCGGCCTGTGACCACCCCCGGGCATCGCGTTCGGCACGCATTCTGACTGCCCAGACGGGGCGATCGTCGCAAGCGGACACGTCTGTAGTATCTCACCAGTTAACCCGGCGTGGACCCGGATAGGGCATTCGAATGTCAGTGGGTTGACATCTGCAATTGCATTCGCGAGAACGCCATAGTTCGTAGTGGGCACACAACAGAACAGCGAGATCCCCAATCCAACGGAGGTTCGGGTGGAAGCGTTGATCTATGGGTACGTGCGTGACGATCTGGCAGATGGCCGCAGTGCTGAGCTCGAGGACGCCATGTGCAGCCTGGCAAGCTCAGCGGGTTTCTGCTTCGCCGCGACGTTCCATGAATCGACCCCCGGCGACGGCACCGCATTCGCGGAGCTGACCGCCGAACTCAAGCGTGCTGATGCCCACCATGTCGTGGTGCCGTCACTCGATCACCTTGCTGGCCAGACGATTCCGCGAGATATCCTGATCGCGAAATTGGCCCAGGAGGCGGAGGCTCAGATTTGGGCCGTCGACAGGGCCTGCTGAGCCCGGCGCACTCGCCACGGCTGCTCGTGCCCACGCCATGACCTTCGCGGCGGCCATCCCGGCCGCCAGCGAACCCATCAGGGCGAGCAGATGATGTTGTCCGAACAGCGGATACACCTGCCAGTGCAGTAGGTAGGTGAACAGCGCGGCATCCGCCACCAGGGCCACCGGCCCGGCGAGCAGCGCGGGCATCCGCACCGAGGGCAACCAGACGAGCAGCAGGATTCCGGCGAGAATCATTAGCTCCCGGTCGGTTTCGTTGAAGTAGCCCGGAATGTCCGCCACCGCCAGGATGCTGAGCAGCAGGCGGTGCCAGGCCGTCGTGGCCTTGGCCGCCGCCCAGCCCAGCAGGAAGAACCAGCAGACCAACGGCGAGAACGGAACATCCTGCGGCGCATACAAGTCGAACGACCGGTAGCGAAAAATCAGGCTGAGCGCGAGCAGCCCGCTCGCGAACCAGAAGGGCGACAACCGTTCCAACCGGTCGGCAACGGGCAAGCGCAGCAGCAGCGCCGCGGCGAGCACCAGGTACACCAGTACCTCGACGAACCAGAGGTGCCCCGCCGTGGGGCTGTCGTGCGGCCCGAGAATCTTGTTGAGCAACAACACATTCTGCCAGCCGTAGTAATCACCGAACGGCAGCGTGGCGAGCACCCACAGGGCGGTCGGCACGGCGATGAACGCCACGCTGCGCAGCGTCCGCCGCAGCCGCGCCGCGGCCGGTGCGGCGGTGACGGCGAACCGCGCGAAATTGAATCCGGCCACGGCGAGCAGCACATGCGCGCCGCCCCACAGTACGAAAAGTCCGATATGCGAACCGACTACGGCGACGATGGCGAGCGCCCGCAACAAGGTTCCGGTATCCACCGACCGCCCGAATCGATGGTGCCGCCGGGGGAGAGCCTCGAGTTCGGCGACCGTCATGGTCGGCCACTGCACCGGCAGCTGCCCGAGCGCATGCTCCAGCCGCATCGAAAGCCCCACGTAGGTAAGCGAATCGCCACCGAGGTCCGCGAAAGTGGCACTGCCGCCGATACTCCGCGCATCGATCCCGAGCGCCTGACCGAAAAGCGCGCGCACATCGGCGGTCTGCACCTCCCGCACACCCGATAACCGCCGAATGGCCGGATAGTCCGGTTTCCCATTGGGCAGCCGAGGAATCGAGGCCACCACACACACCCGAACCGCCGACACGGGCAGCCCGGACAGCCGCGCCACCTCCCGCGCCACGGCGATTCCAGATCGACATCGCGCACCCGGCCCGCCCGATCGCGGCGACAGCACCGCGCGACCACGGTCCGCACAGCGTGCCCGGAAGTCGGCGAGCACATGCACGAGCAGGCCGCCCCAGCCGGAGGCGACATGACTTTCGACGCGTGAAGGGGCAGGTTTACCGCTCGCGCCTGGAGCATCGTGACTGCCGCCGCGTGTCTGTGAAGGAGCGGGCAGGCCGCTCGTTTCGGGAGCGCCGTGACTGTCGACGTGCGTTGGTGAAGGAGCGGGCAGGCCACTCGATTCCGGAGCGCCGTGATTGTCGACGCGTGTCGGTGAAGGAGCGGGTAGACCGCTTGCGTCAGGAGCGCCAGGACCGTCGACGCGCGTTGGCCAAGGAGCAAGTAGGCCGCTCGCGCTGGAGGCGCCGTGACCGTTGGCGTGCGTTGGCGAAGGGTTAGGCAGGCCGCTCGCCCCGGGGGCACCGGGACTGTCGACGCGTGTCGGCGACGGAGTGGGTAGACCGTTCGCGCGGGGAGTATCGGCACTGTCGACGCGCGTGGGCGAATGAACGGGTAGGCCGTTCGTGCTGGGGGCACGGTGGCCATCGACGTGCGTTGGCGAAGCCGTGGGCACGTCAGTCGCGGTGGAGGCATCGTGACTGGCGGGTCTCGTCGGCGGAGGGGTGGGCAGGCCGCTTGTGTCGGAGGTGTTGTGACCGTTGACTCTTGGTGGCGAAGGGCGGGGTTGGGGCGACGGTCTGGGGTTCCATTCCGCGTCGGCTGGGTGGGTGCTGGCCTCGATCGCGACCACGAGGGTTTCGTCGTCGTCGGTGCAGCAGGCCGTGTATCCGGCTGTGGCCAGGCCGGATTCGATGCGTTGTAGGTCTATGCGGAGGCCGAAGATCTTGGCGTAGCGGTTGCGGCGGCCCGTCACTCGGTACAGGCCGTCGTCGGTGCGGCAGGCGAGGTCGCCGGTGCGCAGGTGTGTCAGTGTTGGTCCCTGGGCGAGGTCGGTGGGGGTGTGGGCGTAGCCCATCATCACGTTGGGGCCGTGGTAAACCAGTTCGTCGCCCTCGTCGACCGGCTCCAGGGTGAAAGACCCACCCGGGATGGGGATTCCGATGCAGTCGGGATGCGTGGCGGCCAGAGACGGTGGCAGATAGGCCATTCGGGCGGTTGCCTCGGTCTGGCCGTACATGACGTAGAAGCGCCACCCGGAGCGCTCGCTCAGCCGCGCGTAGTGCCGGACGTGGTCGGGCGCGAGCCTGCCACCGGCCTGCGTCACATAGCGCAGGTGTGGCAAGGACATTCGCTCGAAACCCACGCGGTCGAGCAGGTCGAAGGTGTAGGGCACCGCGGCGAAGGAGGTGGCGCGATGCTCCTGGAATTCGTGCCAGAACTCGGGCTCGAGCACCGACCGGTCGGTCAGCAGCAGGCTGGCCCCACACAGCAGATGGCTGTGCACCACCGACAGCCCGTAGCAGTAGAACAACGGCAAAGTCGTAGCCGCCCGGTCGTTCTCGTCGATCTCGAGATACTCGGCGATGGCCGTCGCATTGGACAGCACATTGCGATACGACAGCCGTACCAGTTTCGGCGACCCCGTGGAGCCGGAAGTGCTCAGCAGTAGCGCCAATTCCGGATGCAGGGTGTGCGCCGACCCGCCGCGCCGCACCCGAGGCGGCGAGCCACCGTCGATCACGACATCCGGATCGTAGGTCGCGACGAGCTCCTCGGTGACCGTCCCGGTGAGCAACACGACGCACCCGGCCTCGAGCGCGCCGAGATACGCGACGAGCGAATCGATGTCGTTGCGGGCGGCGACCGCGACCAGCCGCCGCCCGGTGCCGAGCCGCCGCGCGGACGCCGCGACGAGATCGGCCAGCCGCGCGTACCGCACTTCGGCACCGTCGTGGATCACCGCGACCCGCTCGCCGAAGCCCCGCAGGTGCGCGACGATCCGGGGTGGGCTCATCCAGCGATTCTAAAGGTGCCCTAACTTCGTTCCGGCGCTACGGCCCGCTGTCGTAGCGCCGAACTCCGCTCACAGACCGAACTTCCCGCGCCCGCGTCGACGCAGGTACTTCTCGAATTCGGCGGCAATGGCATCGCCGTCGATCTTGGCCATGGCGTCGTTGAGATCCACCTCGGCATCGCCACGCTCCTCCAACGAGCGCACGTACTCCGCGATTTCCTCATCGCCCGAGGTCATTTCGTTGACCGTGGACTCCCAGTCCTCGGCCTGCTTGGGCAGCCCGCTGAGCGGAACCTCCACATCGAGCACATCCTCGACGCGGTGCAGCAGCGCGATGACCGCCTTCGGATTGGGCGGCTGCGAGACGTAGTGCGGCACCGCCGCCCAGAACGACACCGCCGGGACACCCGCCTTGACACAGGCGTCCTGCAGCACGCCGGTAATCCCGGTCGGGCCCTCGTAGCGGGTCTGTTCGAGGTTGAACCGTTCCGCCGCTTCCTTGTTGTACGCGGTACCGGTCACCGGAACGGGCCGGGTGTGCGGGGTGTCGGCGAGCAACGCGCCGAGAATCACCACCGTGGACACCTTCAGCTGTTCCACGAATTCGAGAATGTCGTCACAGAAACTGCGCCACCGCATATTCGGTTCCACACCGCGCAGCAGCACCACATCGCGGTCGCTGCCGGGCGGGGAACAGACCGAGAGCATGGCCGACGGCCACTGGATCTCACGGGTGACACCGTCGACCTGACGGACGGTCGGACGGTTCACCTGATAGTCGTAATAGTCCTCGGAATCGAGTTCGGCCAGCGGCTGCGCGTCCCAGATCAATTCGAGGTGCTCGACCGCGCCACTCGCGGCATCGGCGGCGTCGTTCCAGCCTTCGAAAGCCGCGACGAGGATGGGATCCCGCAAGGTGGGGAGGTCCGACTCGGTTGGCACCGTGGGTTCACTGGCGTTCACTCGGTCAGCCTACGGCGTACGCCCACCTGACGCGCCATTGACGCGCAACGCGTCCGACACGCCGCATCCCACTCCGTGGACAGGCCGCACCGAGGCCCGGATTGTCGGGAGCGCCCACTACTCTTGAGTACATGTCTGTGTCCCCCCGCGCCGAGTTCGACACCACCCTACTCGCCACGCTCAGCAAGCGTGTCGTGATCGGCGACGGTGCGATGGGCACCATGCTGCAGGCCGCGGACTTATCCCTGGACGACTTCCGGGGGCTCGAGGGCTGTAACGAGATCCTCAACGAAACCCGTCCTGACGTGCTGCGCAGCATTCACCGCGCCTACTACGAGGCCGGTGCCGACGCCGTCGAGACCAATACTTTCGGCTGCAATCTGCCCAACCTCGCCGACTACGACATCGCCGATCGCATTCGCGATCTGTCCGAACGCGGCACCCGGCTGGCCCGCGAGGTCGCCGACGAGATGGGCCTCTCCGCCGATGGCACCCCGCGCTACGTCCTGGGCTCCATGGGTCCGGGCACCAAACTGCCGACCCTGGGCCACGCTCCCTACGCCTCGCTGCGCGACGCCTACACCGAGGCCGCGCTGGGCATGCTCGACGGCGGCGCGGACGCCATTCTCATCGAGACCTGCCAGGACCTGCTGCAGGTGAAGGCCGCCATTGTCGGCAGCCAGCACGCCATGGCGCGGGCGGGCCGCCGGATTCCGATCATCACGCACGTGACCATGGAGACCACCGGCACCATGCTGGTCGGCTCCGAGATCGGCGCGGCGCTGACGGCCATCGAGCCGCTCGGTATCGACATGATCGGCCTGAACTGCGCCACCGGCCCGGACGAGATGAGCGAGCATCTGCGGCATCTGTCCAAGCACGCGAATCTGCCGGTCTCGGTGATGCCGAACGCCGGTCTGCCGGTGCTCGGCTCCAAGGGCGCGGAGTACCCGCTGACACCGGAGGAGCTGGCCGTCTCCATGCGGCAGTTCGTCTCCGAATTCGGGCTGGCACTGGTCGGCGGCTGCTGCGGCACCACGCCCGAGCACATTCGCCAGGTCGCCGAGGCGGTGCGCGAGGTCCAGCCCGCCCAGCGCACGCCCGAACACGAGCCGAGTGTGTCCTCTATATACACCTCGGTGCCGTTCGAGCAGGACGCCTCGGTGCTCATGATCGGCGAGCGCACGAATGCCAACGGCTCCAAGGCCTTCCGTGAGGCCATGCTGGCCGAGGACTGGCAGAAGTGCCTGGACATCGCCAAGGACCAGACCCGCGATGGCGCGCACATGCTCGACCTGTGCGTGGACTACGTGGGCCGCGACGGCACCAAGGATATGCGGGAGCTGGCCTCGCGCCTGGCCACCGCCTCCACCCTGCCGATCATGCTCGACTCCACCGAAACCCCGGTACTGCAAGCCGGTTTGGAGCATCTGGGCGGGCGTTGCGCGGTCAACTCGGTGAACTACGAGGACGGCGACGGCCCGGAGTCGCGGTTCCAGCAGACCATGAAGCTGGTCGCCGAACACGGCGCCGCGGTGGTGGCGCTGACCATCGACGAAGAGGGCCAGGCACGCACCGCCGAGAAGAAGGTGGAGATCGCCGAGCGGCTCATCGCCGATATCACCGGCAATTGGGGCCTGTTGGAGAGCGACATCATCATCGATACGCTCACCTTCACCCTCGGCACCGGGCAGGAGGAGTCGCGCCGCGACGGCATCGAAACCATCGAGGCCATCCGTGAACTCAAGCGTCGGCACCCGAATGTGCAGACCACACTGGGTCTTTCGAATATCTCCTTCGGCCTCAACGCCGCCGCGCGGCAGGTGCTCAACTCGGTCTTCATGAACGAATGTGTCGAGGCCGGACTGGATTCCGCCATCGTGCACGCCTCCAAGATCCTGCCCATGAGCCGGATTCCGGAGGAGCAGCGCGAGACCGCCCTCGACCTGGTCTACGACCGGCGCGCCGAGGATTACGATCCGCTGCAGAAGCTCATGAGCCTGTTCGAGGGCGTCACCGCCTCCTCGTCCAAGGCCTCTCGGGCCGAGGAGCTCGCGGCGCTGCCGCTGTTCGAGCGCCTGGAGCGGCGCATCGTCGACGGTGAGAAGGCCGGGATGGAGGCCGACCTCGATGAGGCCATGAAACAGGTGCCGCCGCTGCAGATCATCAACGAGACACTGCTGTCGGGCATGAAGACCGTCGGTGAGCTCTTCGGCTCCGGACAGATGCAGCTGCCGTTCGTGCTGCAATCGGCCGAGACCATGAAAACCGCTGTCGCGCACCTGGAACCGCATATGGAGGCCACCGACGACAGCGGTAAGGGCCGTATCGTGCTGGCCACCGTCAAGGGGGATGTGCACGACATCGGCAAGAACCTGGTGGACATCATCCTGTCCAACAACGGCTACGAAGTCGTGAATCTCGGTATCAAACAACCGATTTCGAGCATTCTCGACGCCGCCGTGGACAAGAAGGCCGATGTCATCGGCATGTCCGGACTGCTGGTGAAATCCACCGTGGTCATGAAGGAGAACCTCCAGGAGCTCAACACCAAGGGCGTAGCCGAACAGTTCCCGGTCCTGCTCGGCGGCGCCGCGCTCACCCGCGCCTACGTGGAGAACGACCTCACCGAGGTGTACGAGGGCGATGTGCACTACGCCCGCGACGCCTTCGAGGGCCTGCGGCTCATGGACGAGATCATGACCCGCAAGCGCGGCGGCGGCCTGGATCCCGACAGCCCCGAGGCCATCGCCGAACGCGAGAAGGCCGCCGAACGCAAGGCCCGCCACGAACGCTCCAAGCGCATCGCCGAGGAGCGACGCGCCAAGGAGGTGCCGATCGAGGTGCCCGCGCGCTCGGATGTGGCCGCCGACCTGCCCGTCGCGGTGCCGCCGTTCTGGGGCACCCGCGTGGTGAAGGGCCTGTCGGTGCAGGAGTATTCGGGTCTCCTGGACGAGCGGGCGCTGTTCCTGGGCCAGTGGGGTCTGCGCGGCCAGCGCGCCGGGGACGGGCCGACCTACGAGGAGCTGGTGGAGACCGAAGGCCGTCCGCGCCTGCGGTATTGGCTCGACCGGCTCACCGCCGAGGGTGTCCTACAGCACGCGGCACTGGTCTACGGGTACTTCCCCGCGGTGTCGGAGGGCGACGATGTGATCGTTCTCACCGAGCCGAATCCCGATGCGCCGCAGCGCTATCGGTTCACCTTCCCGCGCCAGCAGCGTGACCGCTTCCTGTGCATCGCCGACTTCATTCGGTCCCGCGAGGACGCCCGCGCCCGCGGCCAGGTGGATGTGCTGCCGTTCCAGCTCGTCACCATGGGCCAGCCCATCGCCGATTTCGCGAACGTGCTGTTCGCGGAGAACAACTATCGCGACTACCTGGAGGTGCACGGCATCGGTGTGCAGCTCACCGAGGCGATGGCCGAATACTGGCATCGTCGCATTCGGGAAGAGCTTGTGCTGGAAGGACATTCGGTCGCCGAGTCCGATCCCGCCGATGTGCTGGACTACTTCAAACTCGGATACCGTGGAGCACGTTACTCCTTCGGCTACGGGGCCTGCCCGGACCTCGAGGACCGCGCCAAGCTGGTGGATCTGCTGGAAGCGGGCCGAATCGGAGTGACGCTGTCGGAGGAGCTGCAATTGCATCCGGAGCAGTCGACGGATGCGTTCGTACTGCTGCACCCGGAGGCGAAGTACTTCAACGCATAGGATTTTCAGAGTTTTCCGGGCTATCGCGCAGAGTTGCAGGGTGGGCTCGGCGTGATGCCAGCAGGAGGGGTACAACCACATGACGACAGACCGGCTGATTGCAGGACGATATCGGCTCGGGGATCCGATCGGCACGGGTGCGATGGGAGTCGTGTGGCGTGCGACCGATGTGCGATTGCGGCGCACGGTCGCGGTCAAACAGCTGATCCTGGGGCCGGGCCTGTCCCGGTCCCAGGCCATCGAGGCGCGGATGCGGGCCATGAGGGAGGGGCGCATCGCCGCGCGGCTGCACCACGTCAACGCCGTCACCGTCTTCGACGTCGCGGAGGAGGACGGCCAGCCCTGGCTGGTCATGGAGTACGTCAACGCGCCCAGCCTCGCCGCGCTCATGCGCGAGAAGGGGCATCTGCCGCCCACCGAGGTCGCCCGCATCGGGGCCAAGGTGGCCGCTGCACTGGCCGCCGCCCATGACGCCGGAATCGTGCACCGCGATGTGAAACCCGCCAATATCCTCGTCGCCGACGACGGCACCGTGAAGATCACCGACTTCGGCATCTCGCGCGCCGTCGGCGATGTGACCGTCACCTCGACCGGATTCCTGGCCGGAACGCCCGCCTACCTCTCGCCCGAGGTGGCCCGCGGCGAGAACCCCGAACCGCCCTCGGACGTCTTCGCGCTCGGCTCCACCCTCTACGCGGCCGTGGAGGGTGCGCCGCCGTTCGGGGAGGGCGACAACCCCCTCGCGGTGCTGCATTCGGTGGCGCGGGCACAGGTGCCCGAACCGCGCCGGGCCGGACCGCTCGGACCGGTGCTGACCGAACTGCTCGACGCCGACGCCACCACCCGGCCCACCATGAAGCAGGCGCAGGAAGCCCTGCAGGCGGTGGCCGAGGGGCGCAGCGCGCCGCTGGTCCACTCGCCGACCAAGATCCTGCCGCCCGCGGCCGCGGCCGCCGCCGCGGACACCTCGGCGCAGACCACCGTGCTGTCGAAGTCGCGCGGCACCGTTCCGGTCGGCAATGCCGACGACGCCACCCGGCACGTCGATATGAGCGCGGCGCGCACGCCGAGCACCCCGATCCCGCCGAATTCCGGTGGGGGACAAGGTGACAAGGATCGCAACCGGCGGCTGGCACTGATCGCCGTCGGCGTGGCCGCCGTACTGCTGGTCTCGGTGGTCATCGCCACGGCGATGAATCGCGGTGGCGGCGAGCCGAAACAGGATGCCACCGGCACCTCGGTGGTCGCGCCGCCGCCCGGCGACCCCAACACCCCGCCGAGTTCGGCTGTCGCCCAAGCCCCCGTGGACACCGGGCGGCCCAGCACCGCACCGCCGACCTCGACCAGTGCCGCGCCCAGCAGCACCACGACCACCCCGCCGCCGACCACCACGACGGCGCCGCCCACCACCCCGGCCCCACCGAATCCCGGCAATGTCACCTCGTTCGTGCACGGCTACTACGGCATGCTGCCCGGCAATGTCAGCGGCGCGTGGGGCATGCTGTCGCCGTCGTATCAGGCCGCGACCGGTGGCTACAACTCCTATGCCCAGTTCTGGGGCACGATCTCCGCCGTGCGCGTCGGCGCGGTCACCCCGCAGGGCGACAACCGGGCCGTCGTCTCGCTCACCTACACCCTGAAGAACGGCTCCACCTCCAGCGAGAACCGCTGGATCCAGGTGGATTCCAGCACCGGCCGGATGCTCATCACCGCGTCGGGCCTATGACCACGAAGGAGCGCTATCCGATGACCCGCCCGGCCGCCGTCCTCTGGGATATGGACGGCACCCTGCTGGACTCGGAGAAGCTCTGGGACCTGGCGGTACGGGAACTCGCGGCCGATCTGGGCCGCGAGATGACCGATGCCATCCGGCACGCCCTGATCGGCGCGTCCGGGCCCAACGCGCTGCGCATCCTGTTCAACGGCCTGGGCCTCGACCCCACCCCCGAGGCGCTGCGCTACGCCGCCGCCTTCCTCGAACGCCGCGTCACCGAGCTGTTCACCACCGGCGAGATCCCTTGGCGGCCAGGCGCACAGGACACCCTCGCCCTGCTGCACCGTGCCGAGATCCCGATGGCGCTGGTCACCAATACCAAGCGCTCGCTGACCGAATTCGGGCTGGATACGCTGGGCCGCCAGCACTTCCAGGCCTCCGTCTGCGCCGACGAAGTGCCGCAGGGCAAACCCGCCCCCGATATCTACCGCCGCGCCGCCGAACTGCTCGGCGCGGCCCCGGAACACTGTGTGGCCATCGAGGATTCGCCCACCGGCGCGCTCGCCGCCGAGGCCGCGGGCTGCGCGGTGCTCGTGGTGCCGTGCGAGATTCCAGTCCCTGAGGCTCCGGGCCGGGCCTTCCGCGACTCGCTCATCGGACTGACGGTGAGTGACCTCGGCGGCCTCCTCGCCGCCCGCTCGACACGGTAGGGTTCGAGCGACGCGGCCACGCGTGCGAGGTAGCGCCAGCGTCGCCTCCCACGCCCGGGTGTCCGCCGTTGTTACCGTGGCCGCATGGCGCCCGTGAAGATCGTCATTGTCGGTAGTGGATTCGCCGGGGTGGAGTGCGCGCGGTACCTGGAGCGCAAGTCACGGCGCGGCGAAGTGGAGGTGACGCTGGTCGCGCCCGACGACGGATCGCTGTACCTGCCGCTGCTGCCGCAGGTGGCCTCCGGGGTGCTGACCGCGCGGGCGGTGACGGTGTCGCTGCGACGGGTGCTGCGGCGCACCGGGATCGCGCCGGGCATGGTGGTGGGCGTCGACCCGGCGGCGCGCCGGTGTGTGGTGCGGCGCATGTCGGGGCTCGAGTACGCCATCGACTACGACCACCTCGTGCTGACGCCGGGCAGTATCACCCGCATCATGGACGTGCCGGGGCTGAAGGAGTACGGCTTCGGGATCAAGACGCTGGCGGAGGCCCTGTATCTGCGCGACCACGTGCTGCGGCAACTCGATCTGGCGGCCACCATCGACGACGAGGCCGAACGCCGCGAGCGGTTGACCTTCGTCGCCATCGGCGCGGGGTACGCGGGCACCGAGACCACCGCTGTCCTGAATCGGCTCACCAAAGCGGCGGCGCGCCAGTACTTTCCGCGCCTCGATCCGGCGATGGTGCGCTGGCATCTGATCACGCACGGCGAACGCATCATGCCGGAACTGGGCGAACGGCTCGCTGAGAACGCGAAAAAGCTACTGGCGCAACGCGAGATCGAATTCGTCCCGGGAGCCTCGGCCGCCGAGGTCACCGAGCGCTCGGTCACCCTCACCACCGGGCGCGTCATCCCGACCCGCACCGTGCTGTGGTCCGCCGGGGTCGCGCCGAGCCCGCTGGCCGAGCACCTCGGAGCCACCACCGTCAAAGGCCGGGTGGTCACCGAGGCCGACCTCACCGTCAAGGGTCTGACATGCGAATGGGCCTGCGGTGACGCCGCCGCCGTCCCGGACCTCACCAAGGGCGGTGACGCCCTCTGCGCGCCCACCGCCCAGCACGCCAGCCGCCAAGGCCGTCACCTGGGCCGCAACCTGCTCGCCACCCTGCGCGGGCGCGAACGCACCCCGTACCAGCACCGCGATATGGGCATGGTCGTCGACCTCGGCGGCTGGGACGCACTCGCCCGCCCGCTCGGCATCGGCCTGCGCGGCTTCCCCGCGCAGGTGGTCGCGCGGTCCTATCACGTGCTGGCCCTGCGCACCTTCGTGGCGCGCCTGCGCACCGCGTTCGACTGGACACTGCACGCACTGGCCGGGGACGACTTCCTGCGCATGGGCTACACGGACCGAATCGCGCACACCATAGGGGATTTCGAGCAGACCGGGCACTACCTCTCCGCGGCGGAGGTCGCGGCGGCGCTGTCCCGCACCAGCGAATCCGACTGAGCGGGCGTACCGGGCGCCCTGCGGCATTCGCCCTCGAACGCAATCCTGCGCCAGCTATCCTGCGTCCGACGGATCGCGCACCAAGATCACATGAATTCTGTTGGCGCACAGGAAATCAATAGGTTCGCGCGTTCTGTGAAACTCGGGCGTGTCGGCGCTTGTCCTGTCAAGATTGGTCACCATGGTTGTGGCAGGGGGCTGTGCCGACGCGTGTTCGGCCAATGGTGACGGGATCGCGGCGGACTCGGTGATCGCCGCGGTGGATACCGAGCGGTACCCGCTCGATGCGCCCGAGGGTGAGCGCTGGGTGGACGCGGTGCGACGGGCACGCGCGGAACTGGCCGCGGACGGCTGCTGTGTCCTGCGCGGATTCCTGCGCGACAGCGCCCTGGAGACGCTGCGCGCCGAGGGTGTGGCGCTCGCGCCCAGGGCCTACTACACCGTCGAACGCGTCAACGCCTACAACATCTCCCTCGACACCGCACTGCCCGAAGACCACCCCGGGCGCGTTGTGCTCGAGCGCGGAAACGCCTTCGTGGCAAGGGATCTCATTCCCGCCGAGACGCTGATCCAACGGCTCTACACGAGCACGGTGTTCCAGCGGTTCGTCGCCGACTGCTTCGGCCTGGCCGAACTGCACGAGTTCACCGATCCGCTGGCGGGCCTGTGCCTCAATGTCGTCGCGCCCGGAATGTCGCATCCCTGGCATTTCGATACCAACGAGTTCACCGTCAGCATGCTCACCCAACTCCCCGACGCGGGTGGGGTCTTCGAATACTGCCCGGCCATTCGGTCGAAACAGGCGGAGAACTTCGACGATGTGCGGGCCGTGCTGGAGGGGCGAGGCGAGGGGCTGATCCGCCGCCTCGACCTGCGCCCCGGCGATCTGCAGCTGTTCCAGGGCCGGTTCTCGCTGCACCGCGTGTCACCCGTGCATGGCGAAACCCAGCGGCACACCGCCATATTCGCCTACAGCGAGACCACCGGCGTCATCGGTACGGCGGAGAGAAGTCGGCAATTGTTCGGGCGCGTCCTGCCCGAACACCTCGACCGCGCCCAGGCCGTGCGCGGCGACAGATTGCTGGATTGAGAGGAGCGCACGTGCCGGTTTCGTTGCACAGCACCGGAAAAGCCTCGTTCGACGACATCTACCATCGGCCCGATCCGCGCGAGTACTACGCGCGCATGGCCGAATTGGATTACTGCATACCGGAACTGGCGAAACCGTATTTCGCGAAATTCATCGACGACTACCGCGCCGCGACCGGCATCGCCGCGCCCACCGTGCTCGACCTCGGCTGCTCCTACGGGGTGAACGCCGCCCTGCTGCGCCTCGACCGCACCATGCCCGAGCTGACCAGGCACTACCTCGGCGACACCGAAAACCATTGTGAGACCGGTACTCCGACCGACGCGGAGCGCGCCGAGGCCGCCGCGGAACTCATCGCCCGCGACCGGGCCCTGCTCGCCGCCGACCAGCTACCCACGGTCCGCTTCGTCGGAATGGACGCCTCCCGCCCCGCCCTCGACTACGCCCAGCGCGCCGGGCTGCTGCACGATATCGTGCACGCCGACCTGGAAGCGGCCGATCCCACCGAGGACCAGCGCCGCACCCTGGCCACCGCGGATCTGGTCATCTCCACCGGCTGCGTCGGCTACATCACCGACCGCACGCTGCTGCGGGTCGCCCGCGCCCACGGCGGAAAACTGCCCTGGATGGCGCATTTCGTGCTGCGCATGTTCTCCTTCGACCCGATCGCGGTGCGGCTCGGTGAACTCGGCTACCGCACCGAACACGTACCCGGGACGTTCCGGCAACGCCGGTTCGCCTCCGACGACGAACGGCTCTCCGTCCTGAACACCCTGGAGACCCAGGGTGTCGACACCGCCGGGCACGAATCCGACGGATGGCTCTACGCCCAGCTCTACCTGTCCCGCCCGCGCCTTTCCACCGACGCCGAGGCGCGCCTATCCACCGACCACGAGGACACCCCTTGAGCGAACGGACCTTCGCGCACGACGACGAGCTGCCCCGGGTACCGCTGCCCACCCTGGAGGACAGCTGTACGCGATTCCTGCACTGGTGCGCGCCCCTGCTCAGCAGCGACGACTACGCCGCCACCGCGGCCGCCGCGGAACTCATGCTGCGCCCCGACAGTCCGGCCCGCACCCTGCACGCGGATCTGCGCCGGTTCGACAGCGAGCCGGGTGTGGGCAGCTGGCTGGACGAATTCTGGCCGTCGCGCTACCTGGGTCGACGCGACCGCATCGCGTTGAACGCCAACTTCTTCTTCCTGTTCCGCGACGACACCGTGCTCGCCGACTCCACCGGCGCGGAACAGGCCGAGCGCAGTGCCGCGCTGATCACGGCCGCCGTGAACTACAAACTGCTGCTCGACGAGGAACAGATCCCGCCCGCCCAGCAGCGCGGCCAGTGGCTGAACATGGCGCAGAACAAGTTCCTGTTCTCCGAGACCCGTATTCCGGGCGATCCGCAGGACACCGTGCGCGTGCCCTACAGCGCCGAGTGGCCCGGCCCGTCGCGGGCGCGGCACATCGTGGTCTGCTACCGCGGCAATATGTTCCGCATGGACGTCATCGGCTCCGCCGGTGCGCCCTACACGCCCGGCGATATCGCCGACGGGCTGCGCTCGGTCATGAAGGCGGGCGCGCGGCGCACCCCCATCAACGCCTCCGCCGGGCACCTCACCACCATGGCCCGTGCCGAGTGGGCCGCCACTCGGACCGCGCTGCGCGAGATTCCCGCCAATGTCGCCGCGCTGGAGACCATCGAAACCGCGCTGTTCCTCATCTGTCTGGAGGATTTCGCGCCCCGCAACACCCTGCACGCATGTGATCAACTGCTGCACGGCGACAGCGGCAACCGGTGGTTCGACAAGGCGGTGTCGTTCATCGTCTTCGCCGACGGCCAGGCCGGAATCAATGTGGAGCACTGCGGATTGGACGGCACCACCATCCTGTCCTTCGTCGACACGCTGCTGGAAACCCCAGTCGGCGACCATGCCGCGCGCTCGGGCGCGCAACCGCAGGGAATGCCCGCCATCGAGCCGATCGTCTTCGCCCTCGACGCCGACCGCAAACGCGAAGTCGCCGTCGCCGCCGCCTCTTTCGCGCAGTACGCCGCCGACACCGCGACCTCCACGGTGTCCTTCGACACCTTCGGCACCACCCGCGCCAAACAGCTCGGCATCTCCCCGGACGCCTTCGCGCAGCTCAGCTATCAGCTCGCCCATCAGCGCAGCAAGGGGCTGATCGGGGCCACCTACGAATCCATCGCCACCCGACATTTCCGCAACGGCCGCACCGAGGCCATGCGCGTGGTGACTCCGGAGATCCTGGAATTCGTTGCCGCCATGGAGAATCCGGACGCCGACGCGGCCACGCGCCTGCGTGCGGTGCGCGCCGCCGCCGACGCGCACGTGGCCCGGGCCAAGGAATGCCAGCGCGGGGAGGCCCCCGAACAGCACCTGTGGGAACTGCAACTCATCCAGCGTCGCCGCGGCGCGGAACTCGGGGCGACCGACCCGATGCCGTTCTACGACAGCCCCGGCTGGCGCATCACCCGCGACGACTACCTGAGCACCAGTTCCGCGCCGTCGGTGAACATCCAGTACTTCGGCTTCGGCTCCACCAGCCCGAAATGCATCGGCGTCGCCTACGTCATGCTCCCCGACCGCTGGAACCTCTACCTCGCCACCCCGAAAACCGTTGCCGAGCAAATGCATACCTTCGCGGGCAACCTCCGGTCGGCCGTAACCGAACTCTCGAACCTCCTCGCGTCGCAGGAATGAGCGGTGTTGCCCGGTGGCGCGCCACCGGGCAACACCGAGGTCCGTGACAACTGATTTCGCAAGGTTCGGGGTAACTCATCGGGTACGCCCAAGATCGTTTTGGCACCTGACCGTCGGCACGCGTATACGACGGTCAACGGCTCTCTGCCGGGCGCTGAAGGCGCGGAGAGGCGGGCCAGCGTAGCTGGGGGCGCGCGGTCTGCGACAATGTTTCCTCGTGAAATCTTTCGAAGCCCTGTTCGCCGAGCTGCAGGATCGTGCCGTCAACCGTCCCGAAGGGTCGGGCACCGTCGCCGCCTTGGACGCTGGCGTGCATGCGCAGGGCAAGAAGGTGCTGGAGGAGGCCGGTGAAGTCTGGCTGGCCGCCGAGCACGAGAGCGATGAAAGCCTCGCCGAGGAGATTTCTCAGCTCCTGTACTGGGTGCAGGTGCTGATGGTGGGCCGCGGACTGCGGCTCGAGGACGTCTACCGACATCTGTGACGCGCCGAATCGCCGTACACGCCGTACGGCCGAACCCGACCCGTCCGCCGTCCTCACGTCCCCCCACCACCCGTCCGGAAAGGACACCCTATGCTTCGCGTCGCCGTCCCCAATAAGGGAGCGCTCTCCGAATCCGCCGTCGCCATCCTCGCCGAGGCGGGCTACCGCAAGCGCACCGATTCCCGGGAACTGAGCGTCCTCGACCCGGGCAACCAGGTCGAGTTCTACTTCCTGCGGCCCAAGGACATCGCCATCTACGTCGGCTCCGGCGAGCTCGACCTCGGCATCACCGGCCGCGATCTGGCCCTGGATTCCGGTGCGCCCGTCCAGGAACGCCTCGCGCTCGGCTTCGGCCGCTCCACCTTCCGCTATGCCGCCCCCGCCGGGCGCGAATGGAAGGTCGAGGATCTCTACGACAAGCGCATCGCCACCTCCTACCCGAATCTGGTGCTCGCCGATCTCCAGGCCCGCGGTATCGAGGCCGAGGTGATTCGCCTCGACGGCGCGGTGGAGATCTCCATCCAGCTCGGCGTGGCCGATGCCATCGCCGATGTGGTCGGCTCCGGGCGCACGCTGCGCCAGCACAACCTCGTCGCGTTCGGCGACAGCCTCTGCGATTCCGAGGGCGTGCTCATCGAGGCCAAGGGCGCGGACCAGCGTGACAAGGCCCGCAACCAACTCGTCGCCCGCGTGCAGGGCGTGGTCTTCGCCCAGCAGTACCTGATGCTGGACTACGACTGCCCGAAGGCGCTGCTCGACGAGGCCGTGCGCATCACGCCCGGCCTGGAGTCGCCCACGGTCTCCCCGCTCACCGATCCCGACTGGGTCGCGGTGCGCGCGCTGGTGCCGCGCAAGAACGGCAACGACCTGATGGACCGGCTCGCCGACCTCGGGGCCAAGGCGATTCTGGCCACCGATATCCGGTCCTGCCGCGCCTTCTGAACAACGTCCGAGTAACAGTTGCGCCCGCCGTGGATATCCACGGCGGGCGCAACTGTTAGCCTTCCCCTGCGTCATCTGCTCACCCGGGTCCACTCGAACGACATCGGAGGCCAGATGTTCATTCCGCGGAAATCCTGTCTCGCAATCGGATTCGGCATCGCCGCGCTGTGCTCGGTCGCGGTGCGCGCACCGATCGCCGCCGCCGAGGAGGTGCCCTGTCCGGCCGAGGACCTCGGTCAGACCGTCATCTGGGACTACACCAGCTACGCCATCTGCGATAACGGCCGGTGGACGGTGCGGGCCTGCGCACCCGGCCTGCGGGCACAGGAGGACAGCTTAGGCAATGCCTTCTGCGGCTGAGCCTGCTGCGGTCGAGTCGGCGGCCGCGGCGGTATCGTCCGCGGCGACCGAGTCGAGGGCCGCGGCCGCCGGTTCGCGCGGGTACGGCGGTGTGGTGCCGCCGAATTCGGGGCACAGCGCCTTGTAGTCGCAGTACTGGCACAGCCAGCTGCGGGTGGGCGGGAAGTCCCCGGTCCGGGTGGCCGCCTCGATCGCGGTCCACAGCGCGGAGACAATGCGTTCGAAGCGGCGTAGCTCCTCGCCGTCGGGTTCGTAGGTGAGCACCTCGGCATCGGCGAGGTAGATCAACTTCAGCTGCGCCGGGACCACGCCGCGGGTGTGCAGCAGCATGAGGGCGTAGAACTTCAGCTGGAACAGCGCCCGCGCCTCGTACGCGGGCGCAGGCGAGCGGCCGGTCTTGTAGTCGACGATGTGCAGCGTGTCGTCCGGAGCCCGGTCGATGCGGTCGACGATGCCGCGCACCGGGGAACCGTCGGGCAGCTCACCCTCGACGAAGAACTCCACCGACTCCGGATCGACGGCGGTCGGGTCCTCCAGGGTGAAGTACACGCCCACGAGTGCGCGTACTTCCTCCAGGAAGCGCGGCAGACTGCCGTCGGCCACGAGCGCGGCGACCTCGGGCCGTTCCTCGAGCAGTCGGGCCCACGCGGGCTCGATGAGCGTGGCCGCCCGCTGGGGTAGCCGCTCGGTAGCGGGCAGCCCGAACAGGGCCTCGAGGACCGCGTGCACGAGGGTGCCCCGCACGGCCGTTCGCGACGGTGGCTCCGGTATCCGGTCGATTGCCCGCAATCGGTATTTGAGGGGGCACTGTTTGAAATCGACTGCCCGCGAAGGGGACAGCGCGAGCCGCCTCCCAACGAAGGGTTCGACGGGCGCGGGTATACCGCCCGCCGAATCCGGGGCCGTGGACGCGGGCACTGACATACCTGGCAGGCTAAACCCAGGCACCGACAGGTGCGCACGACGATCCACGCGGCGAATTCGCGGCGAACCAGACGGGAGATTCATGACGGCCAGACGGACCGGCCCCTTCACCAGCGGCGACCGGGTGCAGCTGACCGATGCCAAGGGCCGCCAGCACACGGTGATCCTGGAGGAGGGCAAGGAGTTCCACACCCACAAGGGCCAGATCGCCCACGACGACCTCATCGGGGCCGACGAGGGCAGCGTGGTGAACTCCGCCAACGGCACCCCGTATCTGGCGCTGCGGCCGCTGCTCACCGACTACGTGCTGTCCATGCCGCGCGGCGCCGCCGTGATCTACCCCAAGGACGCCGCCCAGATCGTGCACGAGGGCGATATCTTCCCGGGCGCGCGGGTGCTGGAAGCGGGCGCGGGTTCGGGCGCGCTCACCTGCTCGCTGCTGCGCGCGGTCGGGCCCGAGGGCAAGGTCGTCTCCTACGAGATCCGCGACGACCACGCCGAGCACGCCGTCAAGAATGTCGAGAAATTCTTCGGCGAACGCCCCGCCAATTGGGAACTCACCGTCGCCGACCTCGCCGAATACTCCGGCGAACAGGTCGACCGCGTCATTCTCGACATGCTCAAGCCCTGGGACGTCCTCGAGACGGTGTCGAAGGCCCTCATCCCCGGCGGCGTGCTCATGGTCTACGTGGCCACCGTCACCCAGCTCTCCGAAGTGGTGGAAGGCCTACGCCGCCAAGGCTGCTGGACCGAGCCGCGCGCCTGGGAATCGCTCATCCGCCCCTGGCACGTGGTCGGCCTCGCCGTCCGCCCGGAGCATCGCATGCAGGGCCACACCGCGTTCCTGGTGAGCGCCCGCCGCCTCGCCGACGGCGTGACCGCGCCGAAGCCGCAGCGCCGCCCCTCCAAGGGCTGACCTCTTCCGACGCCCCCGGGTATCCACCGTTCGAGCCGTGCGGTGGATACCGGTCGGGCCGACCCGCACGGCCGCTGGCCTGCGATGTGCTGAAAACGGTTTGCCAGTCCCGGGATTCGAGCGTAAGTGTGGCTGGATGCGTATCGGAATCGTGGGTTTGCTGCGTGGGCTGTACATGGCCGAGTGGGCACGGCGTATCGGTATCGACGTGGTCGCGGTCTGTGATCGTGATTCCGCCCGGCTGGCCGCCGCGCACACGGACTTTCCGGCCGCGCGGGTGACGCAGGACTGGACCGAACTCCTCGACGCCGATCTCGACGGCGTGCTGCTCGCCAACGACTTCGACGCGCACGCGCCCCTGGCCATCGCCTTCCTCGACCGCGGCGTGCACGTGCTCTCCGAGACCGCCGCCTGCGTCACCGAGGAGGAGGGCCGTCGGCTCATCGACGCCGCCGAGCGGTCCACGGCCACCTACTCTTTCGCGGAGAACTACGTGGCGCACCCGCATGTGCGGCTGCTGCGCCACGCCGTCGACGCGGGCGAGGTCGGGCCCCTGGAGCTCGTCGAGGCCGACTACCTGCACAGCCTCTCGCCCGAGGAGACCGCCGAGTTGATCGGCGATCCGGCGCACTGGCGCGGCCGCATCGCGCCCACGGCGTACTGCACCCACAGCGTCTCGCCGGTGCTGGCGCTCACCGGCGCGTGGCCGGTGGAGGTGTCGGCCTTCCCGGTCGGCGCGAACGAATCACGGCCCGCCGCAATGGTTATGACCATCCGACTCTCCGACGGCACCCTCGCCCTCACCCGACACGGTTTCCTCGCCGGTGAGGTCGACAGCCATTGGAGCTGGGTATCGGTGCGCGGTGCGCACGGCCTGGCCGAATCCGTCCGCGCCACCGGCGAACACGCCTGGTCGATCCGGGTACGCCAGGAGGGCTGGGCACAACCGGACGGACAGACCCGCGTGACGCGCCGCAGTCCGGGGCCCTACCTGGTCGATGGCGAACCCATCGACCGCATGGCCGAGGGCACCGTCGCCATTCTCGAGGCGTTCCGCGCCACGGTCGAGCGCGGCGCGCCGCCGCTGGTGCCGGTGCGCGCCGCGGTGGCCGCCTCGCTGGTCGGCGTCGCGGGCGCGGATTCACTGGCCAAGGGTTCGCAACCGGTGTCGGTGCCCGATGTGTCGGCGAAGTCCGAATAGCGGATCCCCGGCAGACAGCCCGCCCACCTCCCGTGCGGGAAGTGGGCGGGAACTGTTCGTAGCGTAGGGGTTTCGCGTCGCCGCGGCTTACGGCTGGCAGGCCGCGCGCGCCATACCGAGAATCGAGCACGCGGCGGCATCGGAGATCTTCCAGGTGCCGTCGACGTACTGCCAGCTCATGGGCAGATTGGGCATGGTGCCGTGCGGGCTGGTGACCGCCACCTTGGCATCGGCCTTGTCGCCGGTGGCCTGCACATCGCTGACCGCGAAGGTGACCTGGTAGTTGGCCAGGCCCTTGTTCATCTGCTCGATGAGCGCCACTCGCTTGTCGCCGTCGACCACCAGCGTCGCCTTCTCGCTGGCGGGCTTGGTCGGATCGGCGAAGGCGTTGAGCGTGGCCTGCAACTGCTCGGCGGTCGGGGCCGGGGCGGCGGCCGCCGCGGTGGTCGTAGTCGCCGAAACACTGCTCGACGACGTCGTGGCGGTGGAATCCTTGTCTTCCGAGCCGCAGCCCGCGAGGGTCGCGGTTACGGCGAGGGCCGCCCCGACGATAGCCACGGAAACACGAAGCGTCCTTGTGGCGTTGCCCTGGTAACGGGTACGACTGCTGGGAAGGAGCATCGATTGCACCCTTTCGGCTCGGTCGGCGAGGTAACTCGCCGGAAACAGGTTAGGGCAGGCTAACATGGCAGCCCGGCCGGTTGACCGCAGCCTAGATGTGATCACGACGAAACCATGTCGGAAAGCGAGAACGGGTCTTGCCCGGTAGCGTTGATAGACCGGGACTGGGAGGAGCAGCATCATGAGCCCCATCGAACATTCGGATTCGGCAGCCTGGAGGGAACTCGAGGTAGTACGCGCCGAGGCGGCTGCACTCCGGAGGCAACTCGCCGACACGCCGGATCGCACACGCGAATTGGAATCGCGGGTGGATTCGCTGACTATTCGCAACACCAAATTGATGGACACCTTGAAAGAGGCGCGGCAGCAACTCGTCGCTCTCCGTGAGGAAGTGGATCGTCTCGGCCAACCGCCGAGCGGCTACGGCGTTCTGATCGGTGTGTACGAGGATCAGACGGTCGACGTGTTCACTTCGGGGCGCAAGATGCGACTGACGTGCTCGCCGAATATCGATACCTCCGAACTCACCTACGGCCAGACCGTGCGACTCAACGAGGCGCTGACGGTCGTGGAGGCCGGGGTCTTCGAATCCATCGGTGAAATCGGCACGCTGCGTGAGATTCTCGACGACGGCCGCCGCGCGTTGGTGGTCGGCCACGCCGACGAGGAGCGGGTGGTCTGGCTGGCCGGGCCGCTGGCCAAACTGGTCGACGTCGACGATCTCGAGGATCCGGATCAGCCCATTCGCAAACTGCGCCCGGGTGATTCGCTGCTGGTGGACACCAAGGCGGGCTTCGCCTTCGAGCGCATCCCCAAGGCCGAGGTCGAGGATCTCGTGCTCGAGGAAGTGCCGGATGTCGACTACGAGGACATCGGCGGCCTCTCGCGCCAGATCGAGCAGATTCGCGATGCGGTGGAATTGCCCTTCCTGCACAAGGATCTGTTCCGCGAATACGCGCTGCGTCCCCCGAAGGGTGTGCTGCTCTACGGCCCGCCCGGTTGCGGTAAGACGCTCATCGCCAAGGCCGTCGCCAACTCCCTGGCGAAGAAGATCGCCGAGGCGCGTGGCGAGGATGCCAAGGAAGCCAAGTCGTTCTTCCTGAACATCAAGGGCCCCGAGCTGCTCAACAAGTTCGTGGGCGAGACCGAGCGCCACATTCGGATCATCTTCCAGCGGGCTCGCGAGAAGGCGTCCGAGGGCACCCCGGTGATCGTGTTCTTCGACGAGATGGATTCCATCTTCCGCACCCGCGGTTCGGGCGTGTCCTCCGATGTGGAGACCACGGTCGTGCCGCAGCTGCTCTCGGAGATCGACGGTGTCGAGGGCTTGGAGAACGTGATCGTCATCGGCGCCTCCAACCGCGAGGACATGATCGACCCGGCCATCCTGCGGCCCGGACGCCTCGATGTGAAGATCAAGATCGAGCGCCCGGACGCCGAGGCGGCGGCCGACATCTTCTCGAAGTACCTGACCGATACGCTGCCGCTGCACGCCGACGATCTGGCCGAATTCCCGGGCGACCGCGGCAAGGTCGTGCAGTCCATGATCGAACACGTCGTGGAGCGCATGTACGCCGAGAGCGAGGACAACCGCTTCCTGGAGGTCACCTACGCCAATGGTGACAAGGAGGTCCTGTACTTCAAGGACTTCAACTCCGGCGCCATGATCCAGAACATCGTGGACCGCTCCAAGAAGTACGCCATCAAGTCGGTGCTGGAAACCGGCAATCCGGGTCTGCGCCTGCAGCATCTCTACGATTCGATCGTGGACGAGTTCTCCGAGAACGAGGACCTGCCCAACACCACGAATCCCGATGACTGGGCACGGATCTCGGGTAAGAAGGGTGAGCGGATCGTCTACATCCGCACGCTCGTGACCGGCAAGAACGCCTCGGCCAGCCGGGCGATCGACACCGAGTCGAATACGGGTCAGTACCTGTAATCGCACAGCGAAAGGGCCGCGCTTCCATTGGGAGCGCGGCCCTTTCGGCGTTGTTGTCAGGCCGGTTGCGCGGCGCGTTGCAGGCGTGCGCCCAACAGAGTGAGCCCGAGGGCGAGCACCAGCAGCACGGCCAGGGTCCACGCCAGCACCGAAAAGCCGTGCGGCGCGGCCGAAGACGCCACGATCGGGCCGACGGTGGCGCCGACGTAGAAGCTGAACATGGCCACCGAGGAGGCCGCGGCGCGGGCATCGCCGCCGAGTTCACCGGCGGTCTGCAGCACGGCGGGGGAGATGACGCCGAGCCCGCCGACCAGGGCGGCGAGCAGGACGGTCAGCACGCCGATGTGCGAACCCTCGAAGGTGGCGGCCACCATGGCGACCGCGGCCACCAGCACGCCGAGGACCATCTGACCGGGCTTGCTGAGCCGGGCGAGCGGGATGGCCAGCAGCGGCAGCGCGAGCATCACCGGCAGCGCGCCCGCGCGCAGCGTGAGCAGTTCGCCGGACCCGTGCACCAGGCCGGTGATCTCGATGCCGGTGTAGATGCCGACCATGACGGACATGGCCAGCGCACCGGCGATGAGCATCGGCAGCAGCGGCCGGATGCGCAGCACCGCCGGAATGGCGGCGTAGCTGTGCCGCAACGGTTGGTCCGCGCCGGTAGGAGCGTCGTCGCGCATGACCGCGCGCAGTGCGAAGGCCAGTGCCGCGAAGGCGACGGCGGAGCCGAGGAACATGGTGCGCCACGGGAACGCGGCCACCACCGCCTGCGAGGCGATCTGGGCGAGGACCGTGGCGGCCAGGAACGAGGTGGCCACCGACATGGTCACCACCGCGCGGTGGCGAGGATCGATGCGGGTGCCGATGTAGGCCATGATCGCGGGGGGAATCGACCCGATGACCAGGCCCTGTACGATGCGCAGGCCGACGGCCATCGGCGCGCTGAGGGCGAGTCCGGTCAACAGTGTGACCACCGCCGCGGCGAGCATGCCGGTCATGAGGACGCGGCGGTGGCCGAAGCGGTCCGAGAGCGGGCCGAAGGCCACGAAGCCGCCCGCGTAGCCGAAGGCGAAGGCGCTGATGATCCAGGTGGTCACGCCGGTGCCGACGTGCCAATCGGCCTGCATGGCCGTGAACAGGGGAATCGGTATGTACATCTGCCCGGTCGCCAACAGCGCCGAGAGGACGAAGACCGGCAGGGTGCGTGCGGTGTGCGCGCGCTGCGACGCGTTCGCCACGGGCGTCGCGGCCGGTGAGTGGAGTGTCGGCGTGGTCATGTCGACGACAGTACGAGCGGCCGAGCGGCACTGTCAACCAAATAGTTGGTTTAAAATTCTGGTAAAGTCGCCGCCATGACCGCTCCGATCAAACGCAGCGACGCGACCCGGCGGGCGCTGCTGTGCGCCGCCCGTGACGAATTCGCCCAGTACGGTCTGGCCGGGGCGCGGGTCGACCGGATCGCGGAGGCGGCCGGGGTGAACAAGGAGCGCATCTACGGCCTGTTCGGCAGCAAGGACAAGCTGTTCGACATCATCCTCATCGACACCATGAGCGAGTTCTTCGAGGTGGTGCAGCCGCTCGCCGATACCGAACCCGGCGAGTACGTGGGCAAGCTGTTCGACTACCACCACGACAATCCGCAGTTGTTGCGACTGCTGCTGTGGGAGGGCCTGCACCGCGGCGCGGACGCGCACGATATCGACGGCTGGCGCGCGGAACACTATGTGCGCAAATTCGATCGGGCCCAGGAGCAGTTCGACGTCGACGAGCGCCGGGCGGGCTTGGTATTGCTCGCGCTGTGTGGCCTGGCCAATTGGACGCACGCGGTACCGCAGACGACGCGGCTGCTGTTGGGCGCGGCGGCCGAGGACGCCGACACGACCAAACGGTTCATGCAGGAATTCGCGCGGGCGGCGATGCGGCGGGAGACGGACGGCGCAGGAGTGGTCAATGAGTTGACCGGCTCGTCCGAGGTGGCGGATGAATCGCCCGTGGACGCCGTGGACCGGGCGGCTCGACGGCTGCGGGAGGCGCAGGCTGCCGCCGATGCCGCGCGGGAAGAGTTGGGGGCGGCCTTGCGAGCGGCCCATGCGGACGGTGCGGGGGCCAACCAGCTCGCTCGGCAGGTCGCGGGTACATTGTCGCGGCCGGTTGTGCTTAGACTGCTGGGGGAATAGGGGAGTTGGCCGGAACGGTCGAAATTCGCATGCGGAGGTCGCTTCGACGACACGAAGGCACGGTGTGTGACCGCTCCGGCCAAACCCTCCACGCGATAAGGGACAATACGGACGTGAGCGGCGCGATGAAGAAGTCCAGAGACCGAGTCGGGGCCTCGGCCCCCGGGACCCCGACGGGTGCCCCGGCGCCCGTCGGCAGGTGAGTTCGATGTCTGATCAGAACATGCCCGGACGGGGAGCGCCCGGCACCGGCGGGCACCGCTTCGACGCGGTGGAGCGCCTACGCCGGAAACTGGAAGGCTCGCCCGACACCGGTGACCGCTCCTCCAAGCTCATCCGCCTGCCCCGCCGCCCGCGCCGCACCACCGAAGAAGTCAACGACCGCCGTCCCCACCAAGCCTGGCTCGCCGAAGGCATCAACGAGCCCCCGCCCACGCGCCCCGTCCTACGCTCGGAACTGGTCTGCGAGACCGGCTGGCTCGTCACCCCCGGCCCCGCCACGCCGAAGGACGCCGCGGAGGGCACTGGAAACGACGCCGATGTCATCGATTTCGGCGCATCTCGCCGTAAACGAGCCGGTGACGACGCCCCGGTTGGCAGACGGCGCATGGCCAGACCCCGCAGAATCCGTCCCGCCACAGACAGCGACCAGGACCCGACCTCGCACGGCGACGCCGACCGACCACGCCCCGAAGGCCCCGCCTGACGCGTCCTGCGCACGCGGGCTCCGATCGGACGCGGCCCGCGTGCCACGTGCCCTACCGAGTTCCGTCTCGTCAGCGACGCTGACCAGCTCATCTCGCTAGCATGCGACGCATGGCCATCAAACTCGAGAACGTCGGCATCGCCGTCCGCGACCTCGAAGCAGCGATCTCCTTTTTCACAGACCTCGGTCTCACGGTCCTCGGCCGCGACACGGTGAGCGGTGAGTGGACCGACACCGCCGTCGGCCTCGATGGCAACCACGCCAAGATCGCGATGCTGCAAACGCCGGACGGTCACGGTCGCCTCGAGCTCTTCGAGTACATCCATCCCGAAGCGATCGAATCGAATCCCACTCGCCCCAACGAGATCGGCATGCACCGCGTCGCCTTCTCCGTCGACGACATCGACGAAGCCCTCGAGATAGCCGCGAAACACGGATGCCATCCGCTGCGCGGCGTGGCCACCTATCAGGACATCTACAAGCTCACCTACGTCCGCGGTCCCAGCGGCATCATCGTGATGCTCGCCGAGGAGCTGAAGAAGAACTGACGTCCGAGCGGCGCGCGGCACCGTCTACGGGTGCGCGGGTGGGGTGCTGTCGAGTTCGGCGAGGATTTCGCGCAAGAGGTCGCGGCGGGCGGGGGAGAGAGTCGCGAAGAGGTCCTGGGCCGCCTTGCGGCGGGCCTCCGCCATGCGGGTGAGGGCGGCGCGGCCGGAGTCGGTGAGGGTTACCAGGGTGGCGCGGCGATTGGTCGGGTCGGTGGTGCGGGCGATCAGGCCAGCCGACTCCAGGGCGTCGACGACCGTGGTGGCCGAGCGCGGGACGATGCCGAGACGCTCGGCGATAGCGGACATACGCAGGGGTTCGTCGGCGTGGCCGAGAATGCGCAGGGCGCGGCCCTGACCGGGGGTGAGACCCAGCGGGGCCAGTTCGGTGAGCTGGGCGCGGCGGATGCGTTTGGCCGTGCGCAGGAACAGCTCGGGCAGGTCGGGGTCGGAGGCCTCCGTCATATTTTTGAGCGTAGCTCATTGTTTCGTGGAACAATTGTGAGCCAAGCTCAGTTATAGGGGACGTTCCTGAGGGGAGGGAGGCGTGCCTATGGCTGCCCGATCCGAACTTCGCCGGATCCTCCGGCTGTTTCGTCCATATCGTTCCCGGCTCGCGGTGGTCGCCGCACTGGTCGGTCTGTCCTCGGTGGTGGGATTGGCGTCGCCGTTCATGGTGCGCGCCGTCATCGACGACGCGTTACCGTACGGCCGTACCGGTCTATTGACGCTGCTCGCGCTCGGCATGATCGCCGTGGCCGCGTTGACCTCGGTCTTCGGCGTCTGGCAGACCTACCTGTCCACCACGGTGGGCCAGCGGGTCATGCACGATCTGCGCACCGCGGTGTACGCGCGCCTACAGTCCATGCCGCTGTCGTTCTTCACCGCCACCCGCACCGGCGAGGTGCAGTCGCGCATCGCCAATGACATCGGCGGGATGCAGTCCACCGTCACCTCGACGGCGACCTCGCTGATCGCGAACTTCACCTCGGTGCTGGTCGCGGTGATCGCCATGTTCGCCCTCGACTGGCGACTCACGCTGGTCTCCCTGGCCATGTTGCCGTTCTTCGTGTGGATCTCCCGCCGGGTCGGCTCCGAACGGCGTCGCATCACCGGCGAGCGGCAGCAGCAGTTGGCCGCGATGTCGGCCATCGTCGAGGAGTCGCTGTCGGTGAGCGGAATTCTGTTGGGGCGCACCATGGGTCGCTCACCCGCGCTGGTCGAGAACTTCGCGCGGGAGTCGCGCGGCCTCGTCGACCTCGAGATCCGATCCGGGATGGCCGGGCGCTGGCGGCAGTCGACCATCACCATCGTCATGGCGGCCATGCCCGCCGTCGTCTACTGGGCGGCCGGATTGTCGTCCGCCGCGGGGACTCCGCTGGTGTCCATCGGCACCCTGGTCGCGTTCACGACCTTGCAGGCCGGGCTGCTGCGGCCCGCCGTCATGCTGCTGTCCACCGGTGTGGAGGTGCAGAGTTCCCTGGCGCTGTTCGCGCGCATCTTCGAATACCTGGATCTGCGACCGGATATCGCCGAGCCCGCGAAACCGGTCGCGTTGCCCGCCAAGGGAATTAACGGCGCGGTGCGATTCGAGCATGTGGGATTCGCCTACGACGCGGACCGAAAGGTGCTGCGCGATATCGACATCGACGTTCCAGCGGGAACCAGTCTCGCGATCGTCGGTGAAACAGGTTCCGGCAAAACGACTCTCGGCTACCTCGTGGCCCGACTCTACGACGCCACCTCGGGGCGCGTGACCATCGACGGCATCGATGTGCGGGACCTGAGTTTCGCCGATCTGTCGGCGACCGTCGGTGTCGTCTCGCAGGAGACGTACCTGTTCCACGCCTCGGTGGCGGACAATCTGCGCTTCGCGAAACCCGAGGCGACCGACGCGGAGCTGCACTCGGCGGCGCGGGCCGCGCAGATCCACGACCACATCGCCGCCCTGCCCGACGGCTACGACACCCTCGTCGGCGAGCGCGGCTACCGGTTCTCCGGCGGTGAGAAACAGCGCCTCGCGGTGGCCCGCGCCATCCTGCGCAATCCGCCCATCCTGGTGCTCGACGAGGCGACCAGCGCCCTGGACACCCGCACCGAACGCGAGGTCCAGGACGCCATCGACACCCTCTCCGCCGGGCGCACCACCCTCACCATCGCGCACCGGCTCTCCACGATTCGCGCCGCGGATCAGATCGTGGTGCTCGATCGCGGCCGCGTGGTGGAACGCGGCTCCCATCCGGAGCTGTTGGCGCGCAACGGTTTCTACGCGGATCTACTCGCGCGCGACGAGGTGCTGGCGGTGAGTTGAATCAGCTCACACCCGGAATGTAGCCCGGCCAGACGAAGTGGCTCGGCCCGCCGCCGGGCAGGTTCCAGCCGGTGATGGACGGGAAGTTGAACGGCAGCCTGCTCAGCTTGTGCGGGTTGCCGTCCTTGTCGGCCTGGTAGCACTCCATGGTCACGCCGTGGAACGCGGTGCACACGACCCGCGTGCTGTTGCCGTAGGGCGAGGTGAGGCGGTTCTGCGACACCAACGGATTCCAGTAGTTCGGATCGGTCGGGGTCAGCATGTCCCTGGCCTCGTAGACCGAGACCGGGCTGTTGGGATTCTGCACCGGCCATTCGTCGGCGGCGGCGACGCCGGTGCCCAGCGCGAGGGCGGCTCCGGTGACGGCGGCGGTGGCGGCGATGCGGGTGACGCTTCGGGCGATCGTATTCATTCGCTCCCCATCTATCGGTGATCGGTCCGCGCGGGTCCGATCGACTTGATGTACGGCATCGATCTACCCATCGAACCGCGATCATGCACGCGTTACCGGCGCATCGCCGCTCGGGCGAGTTGCGTCTCGACCATGTGCTGGGCATTTGCCGTAACGGGAGCGATGGCATCGGTGATGTAGCTCACGTAAGGGTGGCCGCTGGTCACGGCGTCCGCCGGAGCTCGGATCACAGCGCGTGGGCCGGTTGCGGGTCGGGGCGAAACGCCCCACGCCGGAGGTAGTCATGAACGCGATGCTGAAGCGCATGGCGGTGAGCGCGTCCGCCACCGCACTGCTCGGGGCCGGTGTGCTGCTGGGCGCACCCGCCGCCCAGGCCCAACCGGGCAATTGGTGTTCGGTGAATCCGGTCGCCGCCACGGCGGCCTACTCCCAGTGCGGCGACGGCATTCGCCATCAGGTCCGCATCACCTGCTGGGCGTGGTGGAACTGGTGGACCAGCTACGAGCGCTGGGGCAATCCGGCCGTAGGCGCGCAGCAGTCCTGGAGCAGCTGCGATCTGCCGTTCTCGCTGCAAACGTGGCAGGTGGTCACCTACTGACCGGAAAGCGGTACACCGCAGCCGATTTCACCAGCCGTGACGCCGGGAGCCGAACCGGCGTGTCCGAGTACCGGACGCGCCGGTAATCGGGGGCGGCGCACCCGAATTCGCTGCTAACGTCGCCGCTATGAAGGTTCAACTGCGACACAATCCGTCGTCGACCATCGCGCGGTGCTTCCTCGCCGGGGGTGAGCCCATGCGTGTGGAGAGCGGCGCCATGGTGGCGCACTCGGCGGGAGTCACGTTGCAGGCCAAGGCCGAAGGCGGCATCCTCGCGGGGCTCAAGCGGTCGGTCCTGGCGGGCGAATCGTTCTTCGTCTCCACATTCACCGCGCCGCAGCAGGGCGGCTGGGTGGACGTCGCGCCCGCCCTGCCCGGCGACATGCTGGCGCTCACCATCACCCAGGACCGGCCGTTCTTCATCAGCCGCGGCGGGTGGATCGCGAATTCGCACGGCGTCGAGATCGAGGCCAAATGGGGCGGATTCGCGAATCTCTTCGGCGGCGAGGGCGGCTTCGGCCTGCGCGCGCACGGCAACGGCGAGGTGGTGCTCGGCGTCTTCGGAGCCATCGACGTCATCGACCTGGCCCCGGGCGAGCCCGTCACGATCGACACCGGACATGTGGTCGCCTACGACCTCGCCATGAACTTCACCATCCGGCGCGCGGTCTCGGGTCGATCGCTGCAATCGCTCAAATCGGGTGAGGGCTTCGTCTTCGACTTCGTCGGCCCCGGTCGGGTGCTGCTGCAAACGCGAAATCCGGGCGCGTTCTCGGCCTGGATCGGTTCGGCGTCGTCCTCGGGGTAATGTGAGGCGCGTCACAACCGAAACCAACCTCGCCGAGAATGTGAATCAGCCATGCTTCAGATGTCTGACACTACGAAGATGAGGAGACAACCGTGTCCGGATCCGCCTCGGATTTTCTGGCCGATGTACTGATCAAGGCCGTTCAGGGACTGTTCACCGGTAGCGCCGGAAAATAGTCGCGGGCTGCACGACTACAGCCCATCGGGTCGCGCGGGCTCGATGGGCTGTTGTCGTATTCGGGGGGATGTCAGAGGGCGGCGGTCGCCTGAGGGGTGAACGCGCCGGACTGGGCGGCGAGGGCCGCGCTGGCTGCCGCCCGATCGGGGAGCTCGGGGTCGAATGTGGTTCGGAGCAGGACCACGTGGTGGTAGAGCGGCGCGGTAGCCGCGATCAGCAGAGCGCGCGCGTCGGTCTCGGCGGGGAGTTCGCCGCGTTGGATCGCCCGGTCCACCACGATCTCGGATTGCGCGTAGCGGTCCTCCCATAGTCGCCGCAGCGCCCGCGCGGCCTCCTCGGAGCGGAACGACACCGCGATGAGCGCCATCGCGATCGAGGACTCCTCGGTGAGCGAGTCCTGAATCTCGTGGTTGAGCGCGGCCAGGTCACCGCGCAGCGTGCCGGTGTCACGCGGCTGCCAGTCGATATCGCGCGCGGCGGCGAAGAGGTCCGCGATGAGGCCGCCGACATCGCGCCAGCGGCGATACACCGTGGTCCGGTGCACGCCCGCGCGGGCGGCGACCGTGTCGACAGTCAGTGCGTCGTAACCGTTTTCGGTCAATTCCGCGCGCACGGCATCCAGGACCTGTTCGCGATTGCGGGCGGTGCGGCCACCCGGGCGTGTTCGGGGTGTGGGGGTATCGCTCGGTGATGGAGCACTCACGGAAGTCCCTCTTGCTCGATGGGAGGAGATGTGCAACCATGTTAACGCAACAGTCGTCGCACTAGTGAGGTTTGCCGATGCTCATTCGAAGTGTTCACCCGACCCTGCGGTCCCTGACCGTGTCGTCCTCGAATGCTTCGGAGTGTGCGTATGCCAACCCAGATCACCGCGCTCGCGGTCACCAAGTCCTTCCACGGTCGTCCGGTTCTCGATGAGGTGACCTGCGCGCTCGCCGCGGGTGAGCGCACCGGCATCATCGGGGAGAACGGCTCCGGCAAGACGACCCTGCTGCGCCTGTTCGCCGGGCGGGAGCTGCCCGACAGCGGCGAGATCGTCGTACAAGCCGACGGCGGTGTCGGATATCTGGCGCAGGACGAGCCGCTGCCGCCCGAGATGACCGTCCAACAGGTCATCGATCGAGCCCTCAGCGAGCTGCGGTCGATCGAGCGGCGGATGCGTCGTCTCGAAGCCGCGATGGCGTCCGGGGACGAGTCCGGGCTGGTCGAATACGGCGAGCTGTCAACGGTTTTCGAGCTGCGTGGCGGCTACGAGGCCGACGCCCGCGTGGAGCGTGCGCTGCACGGCCTGGGCGTGGGCCTGGTGGCCCGCGATCGCCTGGTCGGCGGCTTGTCCGGCGGCGAACAGGTCCGGCTGCGGCTGGCCGCCGTGCTGGCGGCCGGTACCGAGGTGCTGTTGCTCGACGAGCCCACGAACCATCTCGACGATGCCGCGCTGACCTGGCTGGAGGACCATCTGCGCGCCCGTCGCGGGACGACGGTGGCGGTCTCTCATGACCGGGCCTTCCTCGAGCGGGTCGCCACCAGCCTGCTGGAGGTCGATGCCGATCGGCGGTGTGTGACCCGATATGGCAACGGCTACAACGGATTTCTCGCCGAGAAGGCGGCCGCGCGGCAGCGGTGGGTGCTGGCGCACGAGCAGTGGCGCGCCGACGTCGACCGCATGCGGGAGGCCGCCGCCAGCACGGCCCGCCAGGTCGCCCCGGGCCGGGCGATGAAGGACAACAACAAGATGGCCTACGACCGGGCCGGAGGGCGGGTGCAGCAGTCCCTGGCCAGCCGGGTGCGCAATGCCGAGGAACGCCTGCGCCGTCTGCTCGCGGACCCGGTACCGGCACCACCGCAACCACTGCGGTTCACGCCCGCACTGCGCGCCAACCGGATTCGGGGCACCGTCCTCGACGCCACCGACATCGCCCTGCCCGGCAGGCTCGAACCGACGAGTCTCACCGTCGCGGGCGGCGATCGGCTGCTGATCACCGGACCGAACGGGGCGGGCAAGTCCACCCTGCTGCGGGTACTGGCGGGCACGCTCACTCCCGAGCACGGCAGCGTGACCCGTTGCGGCAGAATCGGTTACCTCGCCCAGGAACCACCGCCCGCCCAACCGGGGCAGACCCTCCTGGAGGCCTTCGCGCGCGGTCGCGCGGGCACCCTGGACCACCACGCCGAGCGTCTGATGTCGGTGGGCCTGTTCGGACGCGACCGTCTCACGACTCGCGTGGCGGAACTGTCCACCGGTCAGCGTCAACGCCTCGCCCTGGCGCGCCTCGTCACCGAACCAGCCGATGTCCTTCTGCTCGACGAGCCCACCAACCATCTATCGCCCGCCGTGGTCGAGGAATTGGAAGCCGCGTTGGCCGACTACCGCGGGGCGGTGGTCATGGTCAGCCACGACCGCCGCCTGCGGGCGCGCTGGACAGGAACCCGCCTCGACCTACGGGCCACCGCGACCGTCTGACGCCGAATGCGCACTCCCCGAAGGGGCCTCGTCGCGCGGAGCTGGGTGCCCGCCGGTGGGTGCGCGCGTACGTACCCGTCGGCGGTGAGCCGACTCCACCACACACGACCTGAAACGAGTGAACTCCTATGCCAATTCGTCATCCCGCCCACATCGCGATGGTCGGCATTCCCATCGTCAGTCACGTCCTGCCGAGCCTCGAGATCATTCGCGAACTGGTGGCCCGTGGGCACCGCGTCACCTACGCCAACGATCCGGCCGTGGCCGACCTGATCACCGCGACCGGGGCCGAATTCGTCTCCTGCGCTTCGGGTTTGCCGGTCGCGGACAACGACTGGCCCGACGACCCCATCGCCGCGATGAACCTGTTTCTCGCCGACGCCGAGGCGGCACTCCCGCAATTGCGCGCCGCCTACGACCAGGACCGCGCGGATCTGTACCTGTACGACATCGGCGCGTACGCCGCGCGCGCTCTCGCCGAAGCGCAGGACCGTCCTGTGCTGCAACTGTCTCCGACGTTCGTGGCCTGGGACGGCTACGACCAGGAGGTCGCCGCCCACCTGCGACAGCTCCCCGGAGCCGACGCCTATCGGGCCGAGTTCGCCCGGTGGCTCGCCGACTGTGGTGCGACCACGCTCGACGTGGACAGCTTCTCCGGCGTACCCAACCGGGCCCTCGCCCTGATTCCGCGGGCGATGCAACCGCGGGCCGACAGTGTGGACACCGACGTGGTGACCTTCGTCGGACCCTGCTTCGACCCGCGTGCCGGAGTAGAGGAGTGGAGACGCCCGGTGGACGCGGAGAAGGTCCTGCTCGTTTCCCTCGGTTCGGCCTACACCCGCCAGCCGGAGTTCTACCGCCGGTGCCTGGCCGCCTACGGCGACCTGCCCGGCTGGCATGTCGTACTCCAGATCGGCAAGTACACCGACCCGAGCGAACTCGGCGATATCCCAGCCAATGTCGAGGTGCACCAGTGGGTTCCGCAGCGCGCGATCCTGGCGCGGGCGGATGCCTTCGTCACCCACGCGGGCATGGGAGGCTGTGGCGAAGGCCTGCTGGCGGGAGTGCCGATGATCGCCGTACCGCAGGCCGCCGAACAGTTCATGAACGCCGATCGGCTGGTCGAGTTGGGCGTGGCCCGGCGCATCGACACCGACCAGGCCACCGCCGAGCGGCTGCGCGCCGCGCTGACGGATCTCGTCGGCGATGCCGAGGTCGCCCGCCGCTCGGCGCGACTGCGGGCCGAGGCGATCGCCGAGGGCGGTACCGCGCGTGCCGCCGACCTCGTCGAGAAGCTGCTCAGCGCAGCAGTTCGGTGATGAACGCGCGGGTGTCGGGCACGAACGGCCAGGTCGGGTCGTCGAGGTGGGCGCGCAATCGCGCGTCGGTCCACCACCAGCCCTCGGCGATCTCCTCGGGCTGATGCCGGATCGGGCCGTCCCAGCGCACCTCGTAGGCGAACAGGTGGCAGCGCATGGGGCGGCCCGCCCATTCGCCGTCCCAGGAGGCCGTGGACAGGGGGCGCGGCTCGGTATCGGCGACGATGCCGAGCTCCTCGGCCAATTCCCGGACCGCCGTCTCGGCCGGGGATTCACCGGGTTCGACCACGCCGCCCGCGAGGCAGTCGTGCATTCCGGCGAAGACCATCTTGGTGTCGGTGCGACGGTGCACGTAGAGGCGGGAACCGTCGCCCGAGCGCACCAGCACCCCGGCGCTGGCATGCCACAGGCCCTCCGCGTACACCTCGGATCGCTCCCGCGCGCCGACCTCGTGACCGGCGGCGTCGTACACGGCGATCATCTCCGACATGGCGGGCTCCTCTCGCATCCTGGGCGTCACCATCATCGCCGCGGCCGGTGGCGGGTGCGCGTGCGGGCCCCGGCGGCGTAACGTCTGGGACGCACATGCTTTCGTCGGAGAGGACGCCGCCATGCCGCTGCCGCAGGCCCTGGCCAGACTCAATCGAAGCGTCACCAATCCGGTGCTCGGCGTAATGGCGCGCTACGCACCGGGTTTCGGGATCGTGGTGCACACCGGCCGCAATTCCGGGCGGACCTACCGGGCCCCGGTCGCGGTCTTCGAACGCGACGGCGGCTACCGCATCGCCCTGACCTACGGCCGAGATGTGGACTGGCTCAAGAATATTCGCGCGGCCGGGAAATTCGACTTCGAGACCCGCGGGCGCACCGTCACCCTCACCGAGATCGTGGTGGGCCGGGACGCCTCGGCGAGCTGGGCTCCGCTCGGTGTGCGCCAAGCCCTGGTGGCGCTGCGGGCCGAGTACTACGTGCAGGCCCGCGCAGCGCGCTGAACTACGCCGCACGGAGGGTGCGGAATCGACCTCTGGGCTGACGCGCGACCCGATGGCACGGCACTAGATTCGAGCATATCCATCGACCGAATTCGGTAGGGGAATGCTGTGACCGAGGTACTGGATCGAGAACGTCACCGCACGGCCGGTCCACCGTCAGTGGCCAGGCCCGGTATCGCCGCCATCGCGGCGGTCGGCGCGGGCATCCTGGTCTACTCCGCCTCGCGCTACGGGTATTTCGGCGACGAGCTGTACTTCCTGGCGGCGGGACGGCGACTGTCGGTCGACTACGCCGACCAGGGACCGCTGGTGCCGCTGCTGGCCGCGCTCATGGACGCTCTCGCGCCGGGCTCGTTCTGGGCGGTGCGTCTGCCCGCCGTGCTGCTCACGGTGGCGGCGATCGTGGTGTGCGCCCTGACCGCCCGGGAATTCGGCGGCGGCCGCGCGGCGCAGCTGTTGGCGGCGGGCGGGTACGCGAGCTCGCCGTTCCTGCTGTTGCAGGGCTCGATGCTCACCACCAATACCGTCGACACCGCCCTGTGGGTGATCATCACCTGGCTGGTGGTGCGCTGGGTGCGGGTGCGCGACGACCGGCTGCTGCTGGCGGCCGCCCTGGTCACCGCGGTCGATATGCAGGTGAAGTGGCTGATTCCGTTCTTCTGGCTGTGTGCCGTCGCGGCCAGCCTCCTCTGCGGACCGCGCGAGCTGGTACGACGGCCGCTGCTGTGGCTGGGCGGAGCCGTCGTGGTGGTGACGACGATTCCGCAATTGGTGTGGCAGGCCGGGCGCGACTGGCCGTATCTGGCCCTGGGACAGGTGATCGGCGAACAGCAGGGCCTGTTGGGCGGTCGCCTGCTGTTCGTCCCCGCGTCCATAGCGATCGCCGGGCCCTTGGGCGTGCTGTTGCTGATCGGCGGCGTATGGGCGCTCCTGGCCTGGGAGCCGTTGCGGCCGTACCGTTTTCTAGGCGTCGCGATGCTGCTGCTGTGGGTGGTCTTCATGCTCACCGGCGGGCGGATCTACTATCCCGCCGGAATGTACGGCGTCGTCCTCGCGGCGGGCGCGGTCGGCTGGGTGGCGGTGCTGCGCAGCGGAAGTCGGGTGCGGCGACGCCTGCTGATCGGGTTCACGGCGCTGCTCACGGCCGTGGCGCTGCTGCTCATGGGGTCGGCGATCCCGTGGCGCTCACCCGAGGACATCACACCGGTCAGCGATGATGTCGAGGCCGCGCTCAATATCGGCACCTACGGCTCCTTCGGCTGGCCCGAACTGACCGACGAGGTGACCGCGGCCTATGACGCGCTCGCGCCCACCGAGCGGGCCGCGACGGTGGTTCTCACCGAAACCTATTGGCAGGCCAGCGCATTGGATCAGCTGGGCCGCGACCGACTGCCCCCGATCTACAGTCCCAAACGCGGCTTCGGCTACTTCGGCAGTCCCACCGACGACGCCGCGACCGTCCTGGCGGTCGGCTTCGACGAGCCCGAACTGCGCGAACGCTTCACGGGGGTGGAGCCGGTCGGCCGGGTGGACACGCGACTCGGATTCCCTGGGGAGACAAAGGACGTCACCTTCTATCGGTGCACCGGCTTGAAGGGGTCGTGGTCGACCGTCTGGCCGGAGTGGATGAGCCTGTGACGCGACCGAGTCAGGCCGAATTGTCGAATCGCAGCGCCGTCACTTCGCCCGCACGCCGCTGGTAGCGCTCGACGACGCCCCCCAATTCGGGGACGTAGGAGACGATTTCGTCCCGCAGCGGCCCCTGCGCGCCGAGCTGGCACAGCACGCCGGTGGTGGCGAGGACGGCCCGCCCGACCGGCGTGAGCTCGGCCGGAGCGGTCAATTGCCGCGCCACATTGGTCAGGCGCAGCTCCGTCGCGCGCAACACCCGCTCCCGCAGCCACGGCGTGGTCATGTGCACCGACTCCGCGGCGATCAATTCCCGAATGGGATCGATGAGCTCGTCGAAGGCCGCGATATCGAAACCGCCTCCGGCCGGGACGAATCCGTGCCAGCGCAGCGCCGCGTCGAGGTCGTCGGGCCCGCCGTTGAGCAGCGCGTCACCGAGTTCGCCCACCAGCGCGGGGAAATCGGCCGGAACGGGGGAGCAGGCACCGTAGTCGACCACCCCGAGGCGGCCGTCGCGCATGATCCGGAAATTGCCCGGATGCGGATCGGTGTAGAGCAGCCCGGTGCGCTCGATACTCGACATGACGAAACGCAACAGCAGCGCCCCGATCCGATTGCGCTCCTCCGGTGCGCCGGAGACGATGAGCCGCTGCATCGGAATCCCGTCCACCCATTCGGAGATCAGCACATCGCCCTGCTGATGCACCACCCTCGGCACCACGAAATCCGGGTCGTCGGCGTAGGCCTCGGCATAGGTCCGCTGGGTCCGCGCCTCGCGCGCGTAGTCGAGCTCGTCACTGATACAGGCGGCGATGGCATCGTTCACCGACCGCACATCCGCGCCCGGCAACAGCACCTCGGTGAGCGGCGCGAGGCGGCGCAACTGCTCGAGATCCTGGCGCACCGCGTGGCGCGCACCGGGATACATGATCTTCACCGCGACGGGGCGGCGGTCGTGCCAGCGCGCCCGGTGCACCTGCCCCACCGATGCCGCGGCGCAGGCGCGAGTGTCGAAATCGAGGAATCGGGCGCGCCAGTGCTCACCCATGCTCTCGGCCATCACCCCGGTCACCACGCGCGGCAGCATGGCTGGCGCCGAATCGTGCAGGCGGCTCAACGCCTCCCGATAGGGCGCGCCGAGTTCGGGCGGCAGCGCCAATTCGTAGAGCGCGAGAATCTGCCCGAATTTCGCCGCGCAGCCCTTGAGTTCACCGAGCACCTCGAACATGTGCTGGGCGGTGCGCGCCTGAATATCGCGTTCGATCTCACGGGCCGAGCGACCGAGCGCGCGCTGTCCGACACCGCGGGCCCGGCGGGCGGCGTAGGCGACCGGGAGCGTCGCGAGTTTGGCATTGCGGGCGACGGGACTCGTCGGGAGCTGACCGGTCGGGACGGAACCGTCGCGACGGGACAGCCGCCGAAGTCCTCCCAGGCGCGGCTCGGGCATCTTCGACCTCCGGTTCGGCTGTCTCAGTGTGGCACGCGGTCGGTGCCGGAAACAGCCCGAATGTCGCAATGGAATTCGATGGATACGGTGGGGCACGGCCGCGGCGACCGGCCGTGCCCCAGCCCGGATTTCCGGGTCAGTGGGTGAAGGAACCCGCCGGTGCCAGCGGCAGCACCAGGCTCGACGGCCGGGCCGCGTCGCGGTGAATCTGCTGCGAGGTACCCAGCAGGCGCGGCAGATCCGTCGGAATCGGAATGGTCGACGGGAAGGTGCCGCTGGTAATGCGCAGGCGCAGGGAATGTCCCGGCTCGAGGCGGTAGAAGGTCGGCCGCAGCTTGATCTCCATGCGCGTCACCTCACCCGGCACCAGCAGCTGTTCCTGCTCCTTGGTGAGCACATGCTCGGGCGCGTAGATGGTGCCGTCGGGCGCACGCCAGGTCTTGTCCTCGTTGAGCGTGCGCTGACTCGCCAATTGCGAACCGCCCGTAATGTTCACGACCGATCCGTCGGGAGCCACATCGTCGAGCCACACCTGGAAGGCGGCGTCGGTGCCCGTCGACGAGGCGTAGAGGGTGACGCTGGCCGGTCCCGCCAGGGTGGTCGGCTCGGTCACCGGATCGGTGGTGTACTTGCGACCCGCCGTCGGCTCCTGCACGAACTCCGTGCACGGGTTGTAGGCGTTGAACACCCGGAACAGGAAGTCGAGCAGGCCGCCGGTGTACTGGGCGAGGGTCTGCCGATTGCAGATGTTGTCGATTCCGGTGTAGTCCAAGCGATCCGAGGCCTCGGCCACTGTCGGCGGCTGGGTGGTCAACCGGTCACCGTCGAACCAGCGCTGCTCGACGGTCGTCTGCTCGAACGGGTAGCGTGCGGTATCGGCCGCGTTGTTGTCGGGGTCGATGACATGCAGCGGCGTATCGGTCTCGTCGATGCCGTTGTCGATGTCCTTGAGCCACCGGTCGAACCAGGCCAGGGTGATCATGTTCGTATCGAGGCGCGAGCCGGGGCCGACACCGAGGCCCACGTGATACCAAGGGCCCATGAGCAATTGGTAGCGGCCGTCGGCCTTCTGGTCGGCGGCCATGGGCGCGAACTGGTCGCGGCCCGCCGCCAGATTCTGCAATTGCGAGTAATTGCGCAGCGGCCCTTCCTGATACAGATCCCAGAAGCCGCCCACCTGGTACATGGCGATGCCCTTGTCCACCAGATTGTTCAGCTCCGTCTCGAAGCGCCGCTCCTGCCACCACGAGGTGTCGTAGGCCAGCGGGCCGCCCGCGTACGCCTCCAGCAGCAGTTTGATGGTGCTGTCGGAGGACACCAGCGCTTGTAGGTGATCGACGAGCGATTCGAGGAAGGTCTGCGGTGAGACCACGGCCGCCATGAACGGGCCCATGAGGCTCAGATAGGGCACCAGAATCGAGATGGCCGTCAACAGGATCGGGCTCATCATGCCGTCGTGGCCGAGCACCTCGTTGAAGATATTGTTCGGCATCGCCATGGGCACAATGGCTTTCAGCGGCGAATCCGGACCCACCGATTCGGCGGTGCGCAGCGCGGTCAGCGCCGGGAACGAGTACCCGTACATGCCGACCTTGCCATTGGAGCCGGGCAGCTTGGCCGCCCAGTCCACCAACTGCACGCCGTCGAGGCCGTCCTGTTTGGAGGCCGGATTCCATGCGCCGGTGGAGCCGCCGGTGCCGCGGATATCGGCGACCACCTCGATGTAGCCGCGCCGCACCAGCATGTCCTGCGCGCTGGTGGCCTGGTTGATCACGCGGCGCACATCGCGCAGCTGATCGGGCAGCGGAATCTGGAACTGGTCGATCACCCCGGTGATCGCCGAGGTCAACGCGCTGCTCAGCGCGCCGTAGGTGGTGAAGTTGACGACCACCGGGAAATCACCGGCCGCGCGCTGACCCGTGGCCGGATCGGTCGGGTACCGCACCTCGGCCTGGATCTGGGTGCCGTCGGAGAGCGGCACCACATGGCCCAATTCGTAACCGACGCCGTACTTCTCGGGCGTCGGCTGATAGTCGGCGGGCAGCCCGAAGTTCGCGGGCGCGCTGGGCACCGGCCCCGCCGTGGGCACCGCGGCGGCGGGCTGGGCCAGCGATACCGTCAGCGCGGCGGCGGTCAGGCTCGCGGCGGCGAGCACGAAACGGCCGCCCCTGCGCGGCCGGGTCGAAATTCTCAACGATCTACCTCTGCGGATGTTGGGAGGCCGCCGCGCGCACAGCGCATCGAGCGACCTCGTCGTCGGAATTCAGCACACCGCACAGACGGTGCCGTGCGATACCGGCAATTACCAAGACGGCATCGGCGGTCGTTGTGCAGATGGCCCTAACCGTTCACGGCATGAAGGACGCCGATTCCAGCCGCCGCGCGATCCGCGCCGCCGAGAGGGTCATGGCATCGGTCGGCCGGTGCGGATCGAGCCCGGTGAGTTCGTGCACGCGCGCCAGCCGATAGGTGACCGTATTGCGGTGGATATTGAGCATGCGCGCGGTCGCCAACTGGTTGAAGCCGCTGTCCACGAACACCTCGAGGGTTTCGGCGAGCAGCGGCTGCGCATCCAGCGGCGCGAGCACCGCCGCCAAGCCCGGACGCGCCGGACCACTGGCCGCGATGGTGTACTCGAACATCAAATCCGCACGGCGACACAGGGTCTCGGGGCGCGCCAGACAGCGGCCGAGTTCGGCGAGCGCGCGGGCCTCGGCGGCGCGGGCCGGAATGTCGGCGCGGGTGGCGGCGGTGGAGACGCCCACCCAGAACGGGGTGGGCTGGCCCGCCGGACGGCTCGGCAGCCGGGTGGCGAGCGCCGCGGCGGTGGCATCACCGTCATCACCGGGCTGCAACGGCAGCAGCGCCGTCCACCCGCCGCTGTCGAGGCGCAGGAACACGCCCGGAATCGCCTCGATGCGATGCCGGAGCTCCCCGGTGTCGGCGGCGCGGGCCGCGCCGAGCCGGAAGACACCGATGAGGAAGGAATCCGGTACCGCGATGGCCGGTTCGTCCGCCCATTCGATGGGATCGCTGCCGGTGAGCAGCGCGTCGGCAATGGCGCGCCGCCGCTCCAACAGCTCCCAGCGTGGATCGCTGACACGTTGCACGCAGGCGTTGGCGATACGGCCGGTGACCAGGGTGATGTAGTGCAGCAGCGGCAGCGCGGCATCGATGAGCAGTTCGCGCTCGTGGTCGGAGGCGGCCGCGCGCACCCGCCCGAAGATGAATTCCGCGCCGATGCGGTAGCGGTCGAGGACCTCTTCGAGGGGTTCGCCGTCGCGCACCCGCCCCACTGCGATCTCCACCACCTCGCGGGTGTCGGCCTCGGAGGGGGTGCGGCCCGAGCGCAGGAAATCGAAGAACAGGTCGATATTGAGCTTGGCACCGCGCTCGAGCCCGTCGACCACCAGCGGAGCGGGCAGTTTCGTATACGGCGGCATGGCCGCGGTGGTCTCGTCCCGGAACGCGGCCGCGCGCCGATACATCTCTTCCAGCGCCCGGTCCCGGGTCAGCGGGTGCATAGGTCCCCTCCGCCTTTACGTCGTATACAGCGACTCGATGGTAGCTGCGTACTGAGTTGCTATTGGTTTGCGGCGTAGTTTTCCGGTGGCGGTGAGGCAGTCGCTGCCCGGTGTCCACACATCCGGCAGCACCGCGAAGCGCTTGATCTGCTCGACGCGGGAGAGCTTCTCGTTCGCGGCGTCCACGCCGTCCTGGATGGCCTTCAGCACGGTCGGGTCGGCGGCGAGGGCCGCGATGGACCGGTCCGGTAGCTGATGGCGTTCGGCGAAGCTGGCCGCCAGATCCGGGTCCAAGCAGATGAGCGCGGTGTTGTAGTGCCGCGCGTCGCCGATCACCGCCACCGTGCCCGCGAGCGGACAGTTCTCGGTGATGGTGTTCTCGATATTGCTCGGCGACATGTTCTTGCCCGCCGCGCTGATGATGAGCTCCTTCTTGCGGTCGACGATGCGCAGGTGTCCGTCGCCGTCGAAGGTGCCGATATCGCCGGTGTGCAGCCAGCCGTCGGCGTCGACGGTCTCGGCGGTCTTGTCGGGGTCCTTGCGGTAGCCGCGCATGACGTTCTTGCCGCGCACCAGCACCTCGCCGTCCTCGGCGATGCGCACCTCGGCGCCGGGCAGCGGCGTGCCGACAGTGCCGATCTTGATGCGTTCGGGGCGGGAAACCGTTGCGCCAGCGGTGCATTCGGTCATGCCGTAGCCCTCGCACAAGGGCAGGCCGAGACCGAGGAAGAACTCGTGGGTATCGGGTGGGATGGGGGCCGAGCCGGTGACGGCGACGCGAACCTTGTCCAGGCCCAGGCGTTCTCGCAGTGTCGAGAGCACCAGGCGGTCCGCCAGGCGGTACTGCAAGGTGTCGAGGGCATTGGGGGCGCGGCCGTCGGAGATGGCGCGGGCGCGGGCCCGGCCGGTGCGCACGGCCCACTCGATGAGCAGGCGCTTGGGCCGCGATTCGTTCGAGAAGCGTTCCTCCAGAGCGGCTTTCACCTTCACCCAGACGCGCGGGACGCCGAGGAACACCGACGGGTGCACCTCGGTGAGGGCCTCGGCGACCTGCTTGAGATCGGGCACCGTGGTGATCTGGCCGCCGGTGAGCAGCGACAGGTAGTGCGCGAACCAGCGGTTGGCGGCATGGGCGTCGGGCAGGTACGACACCACCCGGTCCTCGGGGGAGCCGCCGCCGAATTCGTCGATGATGCGGACGTTCTCGATGAAATTGGTGTGCGTGAGCTCCACACCCTTCGGTGGGCCGGTGGTGCCGGAGGTGTAGACGATGGTCAGCAGGTCCTCCGGGTTCACCGCCCGCCACGACGCCTCGAAATCGAAGCTCTCCGACGGCGTCGATTCGACGGTCTCCAGGGTGAGCGTGCCGTCCACCGCGCCGTCCACGCAGATCACGTGCTCGACCCGAACCCCTTGCGCGGCGGCCTTTTCCACGGCCTCCAGGATCCTGGGCGCGAACTGCTTCTCGCAGATCACCGCCTTGTTCCCGGCATTGGTGAACTGGTAGACGAGCAGATCCACCGGATTGGTGTTGTACACCGAGAACGGCGTCGCCCCGGTGTGCAGGATCGCGGTGTCCACCAGATGGAACTCGGGCCGGTTGGTCATCATGAGCGCCACCGTGTCGCCGCGCTCGATCCCCAGCGCCGCCAGGCCGGAGGCGATGGCGCGCACGCGCTGGCCGTACTCGCGCCAGGTGATCGACACCCCGCCCCCGAGGGTTCGCAGCGCCACCGCCTCCGGATAGCTGGCGACAATGGACTGGAACGCCTCACACAGGGTGCGCGGCGACACCGACGATGAACTCACGACCTACCTCTGGCTCACGACTGGTCGGGAACGCGGACGTCCCGATGGTGTGTTCCAGGACACCCCATGCGGCGTGGCCGCGGTACCGCCAACCGGGCAGCAAGGGGAGCGCCGATTTGTGCACAGTGCCCAAATCCGAGTCCCTCGGTCGCCGGACGGCGGCGCGTCAGGGTGTTCCGAGGTTGTTCGAGAACAACGCGAGGAGACGGTCCCAGTGCCGGTCCAGGCCGGAGGGGCTGAAGACCGAGGTGTCGGCCATGGTGAAACCGTGCACGGTGTCGGGGTAGAACTCGACGCTGAAACGCGCCCCGGCGGTCGTCAACGCCTCGACGAGTTCCCGCACGGCCTCCGGCGTCATGGCCTCGTCGTGGGTGGGGATGGCGAAATGGCAGGCGGCGGCCAGACCGTCGGCGCGCCGGTGCGGACTGTCGGGGGAGTCGGTGACCAGCGCGCCGGGGTGGAAAGCGGCCAGGGCGGCGACCCGATCGGGAAACGCGGTGGCCGTGCGCAGGCCGTACACCCCGCCGACGCAGTAGCCGACCACGCCGATCGGACCCGGGGTGACGTCTGGCCGGGTGGCCAGGAAGTCGAGGTAGGCGGTGGCGTCGGCGATCAGGCGCGGCACGGTGACCTCCGCCAGTCGGGGGCGCAGCCGCGCGAACAGGGCTTCGCGATCGCGGGCCACCATCAGGTTCGGAACCTCGAGGGGTACGGCGGGGCCGTTGCGGTAGAAGGGATTCGGCGCGAGCACGTGGTAGCCCGCGTTGGCGAGCTGGTCGGCCATCCGCTCGATCACCGGACGCAGGCCGATCGCGTCGGCGTAGAGCAGCACGCCCGGATGGTCGCCGCCCGCATCGGGACTGGCGAGGAAGCCGTCGGCCGTGCCGTCGCCGGTGGGGATCTGGATCGCCTCGATCGTCATGGTGCCTTCGCTTCCTCGGATGTTTTCGAATGATCTTGGTACACAATCGGATTCGCTGTCCACAGCCGATCGTGGAGTCGTATCGTGGAAAGTTGCACGGGTGCCGCGCCGAGACCGAGGAGCCAGCGGTGATCACTCCCACGACCAGCGGAATTCTGGACTTCATAGCCGCCGAGAATGTCGAATACGTCGATATACGGTTCTGCGACGTACCCGGTGTGCAGCAACACTTCTCCATTCCGGCCGCCATGTTCGGCGAAGACCTGGTCGAGGACGGCGTGGCCTTCGACGGTTCGTCCGTGCGCGGATTCCAGGCCATTCACGAATCCGACATGTTGTTGCTGCCGGATCTGCGCACGGCGCGGCTGGACGCGTTCCGGGCCGCGAAGACCTTGAACATCAACTGTTTCGTCCACGATCCGCACACCCGTGAGGCCTACAGCCGCGATCCGCGCAATGTGGCGCGCAAGGCGGAGGAGTATCTGCGCAGCACCGCCATTGCCGACACCGCGTACTTCGGGCCCGAGGCGGAGTTCTACATCTTCGCTTCGGTGCGCTACGACACCACCATGAACAGCGCCTTCTACGAAGTGGATTCGGAGTCGGCGTCGTGGAACACCGGGGCCAAGCGCAATCCGGACGGCACCCCCAACCGTGGGTACAAGGTGCGGCCCAAGGGCGGCTACTTCCCGGTCGCGCCCTATGACCACGATGTCGATGTGCGCGATCGCATGTGCACCCATCTGCAGCAGGCCGGATTCGAATTGGAGAAGGGTCATCACGAGGTCGGCACCGCCGGGCAGGCCGAGATCAATTACAAATTCAACACCCTGCTCGCCGCCGCCGATGATCTGCAGCTCTACAAGTACATCATCAAGAACACGGCGTGGGCGCACGGCAAGACGGTGACCTTCATGCCCAAACCGCTGTTCGGCGACAACGGTTCCGGTATGCACGTGCACCAATCGCTGTGGAAGGACGGCTCGCCGCTGTTCTACGACGAATCCGGCTACGCCGGACTGTCGGATCTGGCGCGCCATTACATAGGCGGCCTGCTGCACCACGCGCCCTCCCTGCTCGCCTTCACCAATCCGACCGTGAACTCCTACAAACGCCTGGTTCCCGGCTTCGAGGCACCGGTGAACCTGGTGTATTCGCAGCGCAATCGCTCTGCCGCCGTGCGCATTCCGGTGACCGGCGCCAATGCCAATGCCAAACGTCTCGAATTCCGCTGTCCCGACTCCTCCGGCAACCCCTATCTCTCCTTCGCCGCCATGATGATGGCCGGACTCGACGGCATAACCAACAAGATCGAGCCCGCCATTCCCATCGACAAGGATCTCTACGAACTCACCCCCGAGGAATCCGCCGAGGTCGTGCAAACTCCCGCCAGCCTCGACGCCGTCATCGACCGCCTCGAGAGCGACCACGAATACCTCACCCAGGGCGGCGTTTTCACCGAAGATCTCATCGACACCTGGATTCGCCTCAAGCGCTACACCGAGATCGCCGAGATCAATGTCCGGCCCCACCCCTACGAATTCGAACTGTATTTCGACGTATGAGCCGACGAAAGCAACCACGTGACCCGCCAGCGCCCTTCCCGCGCCGGTTGGCCGCCCGGCTCGTCGACCTGGCGGTGTATACGCTCGTGATACCGGGTGCGGCCCTGCTCAGCCCCGCCCCGGCGAGCGACGGCGTGTGGGTGGTCGCGACGCTGAGTTGCTTCGCCCTGTACGTCGCGGTGGAGACCTTCCTCACGGTGCGCTGTGCCGGGCGGTCTCTCGGCAAGTGGCTCTTCGGCCTGCGCGTCATACCGCTCGATCCGACGCTCGCACGGCTGCCGCCGTCGCGCGCCCTGCTCCGCGCGTCGATGATCCATCTGCCGCTGGCCCTGCTGGTGCTGGCGGCCCTGTTCCCGGAGTCGGGACTGCTGGGCATGGCCGCCTATCTCACCGGGGAGTTGGCTCTGCTCAGCGTGACGATCGCGATCTTGCCGGTCTGGGAACGGCGGACGCTGCACGATCTGGCCGCGGGGAGTCGAGTCGTTCGCGTCCCGGCGCGGGCCGCGGTGACGGCCGCGGCTTTACCTCGCGCGTAATCGACTTCGTATCGCGGGTCGAAGAAGCTTGGGACATGAGCGAATACGAGAACATTGCACAGCGCTACATCGACTCCTGGAACGAGCAGGACGCCGGGAAGCGCAAGGCCGTGATCGACGAGTTGTACACGGCGGATGTGGTATTCACCGATCCGCTGGTGCACGTCGAGGGAACCGAGGCGATCGACGCCATGGTGGCGGGGGCGCAGCAGCAGTTCGCGGGGCTGGAGTTCAGCCTCGGGCCGGTGGACGGGCATCACGACATCGCGCGGTTCACTTGGTATCTCGGTGCGCCGGGGGCCGAGGAGCCGATGGTGGTGGGATTCGATGTGCTCGCGCTCGCCGACGGGCGGATCGCGCGGGTGCTGGGGTTCCTTGACAAGGTGCCCGCCTAGCGGGATTCTGGTCCGCCATCACCACTGTGGGCTCGCCTTCCAAATCTGTCGGTGGTAGGACGGATACTGGGTTCATGTGGGGGAGCGAGTTCGGTTCCGGCGCAGGCGGTGACGGTCGCAGTCATACCAAACGTATTGGAACTGTGGCATTTCCCTCACCGCCAGCGCCGGTCCGCGCTCCCGCCATACGATCCCAGATTCGGACTTTTCGGGAAGGCGATCATGGATCGAGACGCGTTCGTCGCAGTGATGAACGAGGCGAGCGAGCTGTTGGAGCAGGGTGAGGCGGTGGCGGCACTGTCGCGACTCACGGCCTTCGACGACGCGCTACTGGATCAGCCCGACCCGCAGGACTACGGCTGGATCGTCTCCTACCGCTTCCGCGCCGCCTTCGCCGCCGGGGATTTCGCCCAGGCCCTGCACATCGCCGACCAAGGTCCGGCTCGCTTCGCCGCCGATATCCCCGCCGGGAGCATGGCCACCATGTACTCCATGGCCGTCGAGGCCGCCACCCAACTCGGGCAGGCGGATTCGGCGGTGAGCATGGCCGACAAATGCATCACCATCCGCCGCCAACTGGGTGCGCCGAACGAAGTGCTCATGGCGGCCATGACCGCCTGCACCCTGCTCGGCGATATCGAGCGCCACGACCTCGCGACCCCCTACGCGGTCCTGCTGGTCCGCGAGGGCGACGGCTTCGACGACTACCGCGCCTACGGCTACTACGCCCTCTGCGCCGCCGTCGAACACCAGGTGGGCGGCGATATCTTCGACATCCTCTGGTCGGGCCGCGACTGGCTCGCCACCGTCGACAACGAATTCGCCCGCGAGGCGCGTGAATACCTCGACAGCTCCACCACCATCCGCGACCGCCTGACGGGCGCGCTGCCCACAGGGGACGCGCCGCCCCCACCCGAGGAAAGCCCGCGCTCGGGCCGCCGCCGCGCGAAAGAACAGCCCCGCGAACAGGACCCGACCGGACCTTCAGGCGCGTCGGGCTTCCCGCAGGACCCGCTCGGAACCCAAGACCCCCTCGGCGACCTGTCACCCTTCGGCCCGGACGCCCCACGTGGACAGGACTCCTCGCGCGGCGAGTGGTCACCTCGGGGCGCGCAGTCGACGCGCGACGGAGGACCACTCATCGGTGCGGGCCCATTGCCGCCCAGGCAGGACGAGCGCTCGCCTTTCGGCCCGGAAATCGGCGGCGGACCGGAACCCGCACTGAGCGCACCAATTCCGACCGGTCCTGAACAGCGACGGGGCGACGAGCCCTTCGGTGCGGACCTACCGCAGAGATCGGCCTCGCCGTTCGGTGGACTTCCCACGCCTGGGGAGGATCCATCGCTCGGTGCGTCGCCCTTCGGTCCGGACCCCACGGGCGGTATGGCGTCGCCGGTCGGTCCGGAACCGGGTGGTGGGTTGGAAGCCTTGGAGAGCGGACAGATTCCGGATGTGCGGCGGGGCGCGGAGCGACCCTTCGGCGACGACCTACCCAGCAGGTCGGGGTCGCCGTTCGGCGGACTCCCCACGCGTGGGGAGGATCCATCGCTGGGCGCGTCGCCCTTCGGCCCGGATCCTACGGGCGGTATGGCGTCGCCGTTCGGTTCGGAACAAGGTGGCGGACCGGAACACTCGCCGAGCGGACCGGTTCCGGCCGGTCCGGATGGGTGGCGAGACGGGGAACGATCTGTCGGCGACGACCTACCTCGCAGGTCGGGGTCGCCGTTCGGCGGGCTCCCCACGCGTGGGGAGGATCCGTTGTGGGGTGGCGGAGCGGAATCTTCACCGGGCGGACCGGTGCCAGGCGGTACCGACTCGCGGCGGGGCGCGGAAGCTACCTATGCGACGGAGCTACCTCGGCGGCAGGCTGCGGCGGGTGGGGAGCGGGCGGCGCGGAAGCCGTTGTCGGCTCGGGGGCAGGTGCCGCCGGTGGGGGAGTTGCCGCCGTTCGGGCAGTTGCAGCCGTTGAATCATGAGGTGGCTTTCGGCGAGGAACCGGATTCGGGCTTCGGGGGGAGTGCGGGAGAGGTCGCTTTCGGTGACTTCTCGGCGGAGTTGCCGCCGCCGGTGGATCGGTTCCCGTTGGGGGAGGGCAATTCCGGGTTCGGTGCGACGGCGGAGCCCGATATTCCGTTCAGTGGATTGCCGCAGCGGTCCGAGGGGCCCGCGGAGCAGCCGCGGGCGGGCGATCCCGCGACGATGTACCTGGATCTGTCGTCCGTCGCGCCCGGCTCGTCGCCGATGGACTTTCCGGTGACACCGCCCGCGCCCGGCAGTGCGGCCGAGATTCCGCCGCTACCAGCGCGACCCGCCGAACCGCTCGCCTCGGCGTACGACGCGGCGGATTCGAAGCAGCCGCCCGCGGACCAGGTCGCGGGCGGGGAGACCGCGGACGCGTTGTTGGCCGCGGGCCGAGCCGGTGTGGCGGCGGCGGCCTTTCGGGCGCTCATCGACGAGGCCGTGGAGACCGGTTCGCCCGATCCGCTGATCATGGCGAAGTCGGTGCTCGGTCTGCTCACCGCGCTCATCTTCGACGACCGCGCCGCGGAGGCGCACGCCGTGTGGACCGACGAGAACGCCGCGACCTTCCTCGGCATCTGGGGACTGGAGAACGGTCAGACCTCCGTCCACGACGCCATCGCCTACTCCCTGGTCGAAGCGTTCCTGCACGCCCTCGCGGGCGGCGACCCGGTCACCGCCGCGCAATCGGTCGACACCCTCATGTCCCGCTGCGTCGACTACGCCTTCGCCCAGGACCCCGACACCGTCGCGCCCATCCTCAACACGTGGCGGCAGCACATTCACGAGATCTTCGAAGGCACCCCGCCCCCACCGGCTTTGGCCGCCCTGCACAATGCCGAACAGCGCTGGGGTCGCCCCATCCCGCCCGGCCCGCTGTACTGGATGCGCCCGTACCCCTGGGTGGTCGACTGGCTGTGAGCGCGGGCGCGCCGGTTAGGCTGCGCTCATGGCATCCGAGCAGACCGAGATTTGGCACAATCCGAAATGTTCGAAGAGCCGCGCCGCCAAGGCCGTGCTCGACGAGTCCGGCGCGGAGTACACCGAGCGCCGCTATCTCGACAATCCGCCCAGCGCCGCGGAGATCCGGGCCGTGCTGACCAAGCTCGGTCTCGAGCCCTGGCAGATCACCCGCACCGCGGAGGCCGAGGCCAAGGAACTCGGCGTCTCCGGCTGGGGGAGGACGCCCGACGACCGCGACCGCTGGATCACCGCTCTCGCCGAGCACCCCAAGCTGATTCAACGCCCGATCGTGCTCACCGCGGACGGCCGCGCCTATCTCGCCCGCGACGAGGAATCCCTCGACGCGCTGCGTTGAGGCATTACGCCTCGAACGGCGGCCGCCCGACCCCGGCGATCCGAAGATTGCCCCACGGATCGCGCTCCTCGAGCCGCGCGGCCGCCGGACCTCGCCCGGGCAGCGTCAGAAAGACCTGTGAGCGACCCGGATCGGGCAACTCCTCGCCAGTGGCCGCGGCGACCCGCCCATACCAGTGGTATCGCCCGTCGATGGGATCCGGATGCCCGCTCAGCGTCACCTGGACCTGCACCTCCGCGCCGGGCGCGTCGAGTACCGCCGGACCCGAATAGTCGTGCGCCGGTTCGCGATCGGCCGCGACGGTCAGGTCGAAGTGCCCCGGGTCGGGGTGTCGCAGCGTCCGCCAGTAGGACACGCTCGACCCCGGCCACGCCGCCCGGTTGATGCCGTGCTCATCGAGATACCAGCTGTCGCACCCGCCCGAATTCCACACGCTCCCAGCGAGTTTCGCGTGCACCCGCCGATTGAACTCATGCTGCGTCCCCGCCCGCACCTCCATCCGAGTACTTCCGGTCCGGCGCATCAACTCCAGGCACTGCCGGATGTAGCGGGCCTGTGCCTCGATCATGAAGACGATCGATTGATTGCCGCCCCCGGAATTCGGCCCCATGATGACGAACAGATTCGGCAGCCCGTGCACGGCGACGCCGAGGAAAGCCTCCGTTCCGTTCCGCCAAATATCCTGGAGCGCACGGCCGTTCGCGCCGACAAGGTGCTGGTCGGAGAACCGATCCGCGATCTTGAACCCGGTCCCGTAGACGATCGCGTCGAATTCCCGGTCCACGCCGTCGACGGTGGTGATGCCGGTGGGGGAGAGGTGGTCGATGGCCTCGGTGACCAGTTCGACATTGTCGCGTTGCAGCGTCGGATAGTAGTCGTCGGACACCAGCACCCGCTTGCATCCCAACCGGTAGTCCGGCGTGAGCTTGCGCCGCAGCTCCGGATCGCGCACCTGTCGACGTAGATGCCCGCGTGCCAGAAATTCGAAGCGCCGCATGATGTTCGGGTTCATGAACGCCACGATCGACGATTCGTAGGTCCAGTAGATGGCCCACCGGTACAGCCGCTGCGCCCCGGGCACCCTGCGAAACATCCGCCGCTCCCAGGCCGCCAACGGCCGATCGGGTTTGGGGATCACCCAGTGCGGCGTGCGCTGGAAGACGCTCACCCGCGCGGCCTCACGCGCGAGCTCCGGAACGAACTGCACCGCGCTCGCCCCGGTGCCGATGACCGCGATCCGCTTACCTGCCGGATCGAGCGAGTGGTCCCACTGTGCCGAATGGAAGCTGGTGCCGCCGAACGTCTCTCGGCCGGGAAACTCCGGAATGGACGGCACGTGCAAAGGTCCGGCCGCCAATATCACCGTCCGCGGCCGGTACCGCTCGCCCGCGGCGGTGCGCACCTCCCACCGGTCGGCGTCGTCGTCGAAGTCCAGCGCCGTGACCTCGGTCCGCAACCGCAGCCGCTCCCGCAGCCCGTAGGTGTCCACGGTGCGCTTCAGGTAGTCCAGAATCTCCTCCTGGCGCGCGAACAACCGCGTCCAGTCCCGATTGGGCTCGTACGAGAACGAGTACAGCAGCGACATGACATCGCATCCGCACCCGGGATAGGTGTTCTCCCACCAGGTTCCACCGACCTCGGCGGACTTCTCCAACATGACGAAGTCGTCGATTCCGGCGCGCAGCAGTTCGATGGCGGTGCCGATCCCACCGAAACCCGCACCGACAATGACGATGTCGGGTTCGGTGCTCATGCCATCAGCCCCCGACGCCGCCAGATCCACTTGCCGACCGGGCCGATGAGCCCCTGCTTGTCCAGGAACGCCGCGAGATTCGCCGCGCCAGCGCCCAACGTCTGTTTGGCATAGGGATTCTCGCGCGCCACCCGCCGTGCGGCACGCCCATCGAGCCCCGCGCGGTCGTACATGTGTCGGTTGGTGAGCAGGTACACGAACAGCGGAGCGGCCACCGCCACACACAAACGGGTATACGCCAGTTCGGATTTCGACATCGTCCCCACCCGCCGCGCCAACGCGTCGCGGGCGAACCCGATGTGGCGCGCCTCCTCGGTGACGTGAATCCGCATGGCCCGCGCCACCAGCGGCTGCAACTGCGGATCGTCGAGGGTGCGCCGCTGCACGGCGTCGAAGATCTCCTCGCCGACCAGCGCGCCCACCCACACCATCGAGCCGCGCAGAAACAGCTGCAGGCTCGAGATCAGCAGCCGCCCACCGGCATTCGGCCAATACGGCCGCGCCTCGATGCGGTCGATGACCTTGCCGAACATCATCATGTGCCGACACTCGTCACCCATCTCGGTGAGCGTGTAGTGGGCGTGGCGCGAGGTGGGATCGCCGTTCATGAGCTCGCGCAGCAGCAGCCGGTTGAGCAGATTCTCGAACCAGATCCCCACCGACAGCACATTGGCCAACTCCTGGCGCGACAGCTCCCGTCGCTGCGCGGCAGTCATGGACTCCCACAGCGCGGTGCCGTACAGCGAGACCACCTCGGGCGGCAGGAACAGTTTCTCGGGATCCAGTGGCGCGTCCCAATCCAGGTCCACCACCGGGTCGTAGGACTTCTTCGCCGACCCGACCAGGAGCCGGTGCGCGAAGGATTCTTGCGGGAGAAGTGTGGCTTCGTTGCCCATGACAGCTCTCCGACCTCGAAGTATGCGATACAAGCCGTGCCCCCAGATTAGTGTGACAAGGTGTATCAGTCAATGGGGTCGCCCTGGTGAGACGGGTCGATTCGGCCGCCACGGCATCGCGCTAAGGTGGGCTGGTGACCGAGACCAGCACGAATGCGAGCCCCCGCGCGGCGGATGGCCGCAGCACCCGCTGGAACGGCCACAAGGCGCGCCGCCGCGCCGATATGCTCGACGCCGCCCTCGCCGTCATCGAGGAGAACGGCACCGAGATCTCCGTCCAGCAGATCGCCGACCGGCTGCGCGTCCCGCGCCCGGTGGTGTACCGCCACTTCGACGGCCGCGCCGACCTCGACGAACAGATTCGCCGCCACATACTGGAATCCCTGCTGGCCGAACTGCTTCCACGCCTGCGCCCCGACGGCACCGTGCGCGATGCCGTCCGCGGCGCGGTCGGCACCTACGTGGGATGGGTGGAGCGCCATCCGAATCTGCATCGCTTCCTCATCGCCGCCGATCCGCAGGCCGAATCCTCCCAGGCCCTGGCGGGTGCGCGCGACCGCATCGGCGGACAGCTCGCCGTGCTGTTCGCGGGCACGCTGACGCGCTTCGGCATCGACGCGAATCGGGCCCGCCCCATGGCTTTCGGCATCATCGGCTTCGTCGACGGCCTGGTGAACAGCTGGCGCGCCGACCCCGCCTCGACCCTGACCTCCGAACAGGTGGAGGGCATTCTCGCCGAATCCGTGCTCGCCCTCATGGAGGGCAATGCCCGCAGCCTCGATGTTCCGCTCACCCGCGACTCGCTGGTCGCGGATCTGCTGACGCGAGGGGAACCGCAGCCCGCCAACTGAATACGGCGACGCGGTTAGGATTCGGGTTCGCCAGCAATCGGGGAGAGACAACAGGTATGGATCGCAACGCGTTCGTCGCCGTCATGAACGAGGCCAACGAACTACTCCGCACCGGTCGTGCGGCCGAGGCCCTCGTCCGACTGACCGTCTTCGACGACGCGCTCACCACCGCGCCGGATCCGCGCGACTACGGCTGGATCATCGCCTACCGCTTCCAAGCCGCCTTCGCCGCAGGGGATTTCGAACAGGCGCTGCGAATTCTGGAGTACGGCCCGGCACGGTTTCCCGCGGATATTCCGGCCGGAACCATGGCGACGCTCTACTCCATGGGCATCGAGGCCGCCACCGAGGTCGGGCGCGCCGATATCGCGGTCGCCATGGCCGACCGGTGCCTGGACCTGCGGCGCGCGCACGGCACCCCGGAAGAGGTGCTGATGGCCGCCAAGACCGCGGCCACCCTGCTCACCGGCGTCGACCGGCCCGACCTCGCGGCCAAATACCACCGAATGCTCGCCGAGGACGGGCAGACGCCCGTCGCCCAGTTCGCCCCGGATGGCGGCCCCACCGCCGCGAGCCGCGCCAAACAGCCGCCCGCCGACCAGTGCGCCCAGGGCGCGGCCGCCGACGAACTACTGGCCTCCGGCCGCCCCGCCGACGCGGCCGCCGCCTATCGCGCGCTGCTCGACGCCGCCCTCGCCAGCAAGCGGCCGGACCCGCTCATCGCCGCGAAATCCGTACTCGGACTGATGATGTCGCTCATCTTCGACAATCGGGTGCACGAGGCGCACGCCATCTGGATCGACGAGACCGCGCCCACCCGGCTCGGCATTCTGGCGCTGGAGAGCGGGCAGACCTCGCGGCACGACCTGACCGGCTACGACCTGGTGCAGGCCTACCTGTACTCGCTCGCGGCGAGCGAACGCGACAATGCCCTCGACGCCGTCAACGCGCTCATGCCCCGCTGTGTCGACTTCGCCTACGAACGCGATCGCCAGCGGGTGCCGCAGATGATCAACAACTGGCGACGCCACATTCGCGAGATCTACGACGACGCGCCGCCGCCGCAGGCGCTGCGCGCGGTCGAGGAGGCCGAACAGCGCTGGGGCCAGCCGGTTCCGGCGGGCCCGCTGTACTGGCAGCGGCCCTACCCGTGGATCATCGACTGGCTCTGACCCCGCTGCCCCGCCGTTGTCCTGACCGCCCCCGACAGTCGGCCAGGACAACGCCGCGATGACATTCGCTACCCGGTTGCCGAGGCGGGCTTGCGCTCGGCCAGCGCGCGGTAGCTGGCCTGCCACAGCCACTCCACCGGACCACGTTCGAAGCGCCGCAGCCACAGATGCGCGAACACCAGCATCAGCGCGGCGGTGACGATGTAGACCGCGACGGTGAAGGGCACCCGGGCATTCGGCGAGACCTGCGCGGCCAGACCCAGACCCCAGCCGTAGCAGATGCTCGACGCCACCACATTCTGAAGGATGTAGCAGCTCAGTGCCATTCGGCCGACCTCGCCGAAGCGGCGGCCCACGAAACCCGGCGCCGGACGGCGGGCGTAGAACTCGGCGACCAGACCCAGAATGCCGAGCGCCACGAACGGGGCGACCCCATAGCGGGTAATGATGATCATGTCGCCGTTCACCAGGCCCAATGCCATATCGATCGGTGCCGCGACCGCGCCGATGACCATGAGCCGCTTGCGGATTCGCCCGCCGGTGGGCGCGAACAGTCCGGCATTGAACAGTCGCGCGCCGATCAGGAAGAGCGCGACCGACATGGGGAAGATGAAGATCGCCTCCAGCCGGAACAACACCAGGTGCTCCCAGCGGAACACCACCAGATCCCAGAACGAGCCGTCCGCATAGGGATTGGGGTCCACCGAGGCGATCGGCTCGGAGTCGGAGTCCGAGGGCGCGGCGGCCAGCAGGGCGAACGCGAGCAGCGAGATCATGGCGAGGTGAATGTTCGCCGTGATGATCAGCCAGCGGCGCTGCGCTTTCGGGCTGGTGGCGAGGACGAACGCCACCACAAGGCCGGTCAGCGCGTAACCCATGAGCACGTCGAACTCGGTGAACAGCAGGAAGTGCAACAGGCCGTCGAGGAACAGCAGCATGGCGCGCCACGGGTACTTGCCCGGCCACGGCCGACCACCGCGCGCCGCCGATCGCTGCTGAATAGCCAGACCGATGCCGAACATGATGGTGAGCAGCCCCAGGAACTTGCCCTGCGCCAGCTGCTGGAGCACCCGCTCCACCCACAGCATGGCCCCGGTGGGCTCATCGGTGCGGTTGAGGTAGCCGAGCAGGCCCTCGACATTGGTGAAGATCCAGATGTTGGTGCCCAGGGTGCCGAGGATGGCGATACCGCGCAGCACGTCCAGCGCGGCGACACGGCTCGAAACCCGCACGGGGGCGGCGTCGTTCGCGGGCGAGGGGGACAGGGTGGACGAATCGGAAACCGGTTCGGGCATGCGGGAATTCTCCCGTCCGGCCTTGTCATCGCGCGTCGCCCACAGGGATGATCGCGACTACGACCTGAGACGGGCACCCCCGAGACGCCCGAGAGTGACCTCGCCGACACCGGACCCACCCCACCCGCGCCCGATTCGGTGGCGCGTCGCCTAGGCTCGGACACATGCAGCGCATTATCGGAATCGAGGTCGAGTACGGCATTTCCACGCCTACGGAGCCGTCGGCCAACCCGATTCTCACGTCCACCCAGGCGGTGCTCGCCTATGCCGCGGCCGAGGGCGTGCCGCGCGCCAAGCGCACGCGCTGGGACTACGAGGTGGAATCGCCGTTGCGCGATGCTCGCGGCTTCGACCTGGGCAGGCTCAACGGTCCCGCGCCGGTCATCGACGCCGACGAGGTGGGCGCGGCCAATATGATCCTCACCAACGGCGCCCGGCTCTACGTGGACCACGCCCACCCCGAGTACTCCGCCCCGGAGGTCACCGACCCCCTGGACGCGGTCATCTGGGACAAGGCCGGGGAGCGGGTCATGGAGGCCGCCGCGCGCCACGCCTCCAGCGTGCCGGGCGCGCCCCGGATGCAGCTGTACAAGAACAATATCGACAACAAGGGCGCGTCCTACGGCACCCATGAGAACTACCTCATGAGCCGCGACACCCCCTTCAACCAGATCATTCTCGGGCTCACGCCGTTCTTCGTCTCCCGCCAGGTGGTGACCGGTTCCGGGCGCGTCGGCATCGGGCAATCCGGTGACCAGCCCGGCTTCCAGCTCTCGCAGCGCTCGGACTACATCGAGGTCGAGGTCGGGCTGGAGACCACGCTCAAGCGCGGCATCATCAACACCCGCGACGAACCGCACGCCGACGCCGACAAGTACCGCCGCCTGCACGTCATCATCGGCGATGCCAACCTGTCGGAATGGTCCACCTACCTCAAGGTCGGCACCACCGCGCTGGTGCTCGACCTCATCGAAGCGGGCGAGGACCTCTCGGATCTGCAACTGGCCCGACCGGTCACCGCCGTACACACCATCAGCCACGACCCCACGCTGCGCGCCACCGTCGCGCTCGCCGACGGCCGCGAGCTGACCGGCCTTGCGCTGCAACGGCTTTACCTCGATCGCGTGGAGAAGTACAACGACCGCATCGGCAACGACGACCCGCGCGCCAAGGACGTCATCGAGAAGTGGGCGCACGTGCTCGATCTGCTCGAGCGCGACCCCATGGAGACCGCCGATCTGCTCGACTGGACCGCGAAACTCCGTCTGCTGGAAGGGATGCGCAATCGCGAGGGCCTCGGCTGGGCCGCGCCCAAACTGCATCTCATGGACCTGCAGTACTCGGACGTACGCCTGGACAAGGGGCTCTACAACCGCCTGGTGGCGCGCGGCTCCATGCGACGCCTGGTCACCGAACAGCAGGTCGTGGACGCGATGACCAATCCGCCCACCGATACCCGCGCCTACTTCCGCGGCGAGTGTCTGCGCCGCTTCGGGGCCGATATCGCCGCCGCCAGCTGGGATTCGGTCATCTTCGATCTCGGCGGTGACTCGCTGGTGCGCATTCCCACCCTGGAGCCGCGCCGAGGCACCAAAACCCATGTGGGCAAACTGCTCGACGGGGTGCACACGGCCGCCGAACTGGTGGACCAGCTCACCCACTGAGGGAATTCTCGCCGCGCGTCGAGCGCTGTCACCGGGCGTGCGGCCGTATTGCACGGGTGTTGCGGCAGGGGCACATTGCGGGCGAATCCCGCATGATGTCCCCTCCGCTGGGTAGTGTTGTGGGACGAGTTCGGGTTCGAATGTCCGTTCTCGCCGATGATCAGGACAGAGGAGGTCGGCTGCTATGGCACAAGAGCAGACCAAGCGCGCCGGTGGCGGCGACGAGGACGAGGGCCCCGTCGGCGACGGCGCCGCGGGACAGGAACGCCGCGAGAAGTTGGCGGAGGAAACCGACGACCTGCTCGACGAGATCGACGATGTCCTCGAGGAGAACGCGGAAGACTTCGTGCGCGCCTACGTTCAGAAGGGCGGCCAGTGACACCAGGTGACCCCTTGCGTCTCCACACGGGGTACGCCCTCTCCTCCTTCTCCGAATATCTCCGAGTCAACGCGCCGGAACTGTTGCCCGCCAACAAGTTCGGATCCGACGGTGCCCAGGTGCCGTCGGATATCGCGCCGCACGGCACCACCATCGTCGCGGTCTCCTACCGCGGCGGTGTGCTGATCGCCGGTGACCGGCGGGCCACCCAGGGCAACCTGCTGGCCAGCCGCGACATCGAGAAGGTGTACATCACCGACACCTACTCGGCGGCCGGTATCGCGGGCACCGCGGGGATGGCGATCGAGATGATCCGCCTGTTCGCGGTGGAGCTGGAGTACTACGAGAAGATCGAGGGCGTACCGCTCACCTTCGACGGCAAGTCCAACAAGCTGTCGAAGATGGTGCGGGACAATCTGCCCGCGGCGCTACAGGGGCTGGCGGTGGTCCCGTTGCTGGTGGGCTACGACCCGTCGCAGCTGGACGCCGACAAAGCGGGCCGCATCGTGTCCTACGACGTGGTCGGCGGGCGCAGCGAGGAGCGTTTCGGCTACACCGCCGTGGGCTCGGGTTCGCTGTTCGCCAAGTCGTCGCTGAAGAAGACCTACACCCGCGGCCTAGATCAGGATCGGGCGCTGCGGATCGCGGTCGAATCGCTCTTCGACGCGGCCGACGACGACACCGCCACCGGCGGACCGGACACCATGCGGGGCATCTACCCCACGGCCATCACCATCGACGCCGAGGGCTCGGTCGAGGTGACCGAGGAACGGCTGGCGAGCATTACGCGGACGATCGTCGCCGAACGGGGCGCGGCGGCCGCTGAAGGGAGCGGCGAAGCATGACACTGCCGTACTACGCGTCGGCCGAACAGATCATGCGCGACAAGACCGAACTTGCGCGCAAAGGTATCGCCCGCGGCCGCAGTGTCGTGGTGTTGGTGTACGACAAGGGCGTGCTGTTCGTGGCCGAGAACCCCTCGGCGACGCTGCACAAGGTGAGTGAGCTCTACGACCGGGTCGGATTCGCCGCGGTCGGCAAGTACAACGAGTTCGAGAATCTGCGCCGCGGCGGCATCCTGCAGGCCGATCTGCGCGGCTACCAGTACGACCGGCGCGATGTCACCGGCCGTGCGCTGGCGAATATGTACGCCTCCTCGCTCGGCTCGATCTTCACCGATCAGCTCAAGCCGTTCGAGGTGGAGATCTGCATCGGCGAGGTCGGCTATCCGGAACAGGATCCCGACGCGGTGCTGTACCGGATCAACTTCGACGGATCCATCGTCGACGAGCGGGAGTACGTGGTGATGGGCGGAAATACCGAACCCATCGTCACCGCCCTCAAATCGACGTATCAGCCTGGGCTGGACCTGCATTCGGCACTCGGTGTCGCGCTGCAGGCCCTGCAAAAGGGAGCCCCCGAGGCCGAGAAGGACAAGAAGGTCCTCGGCGTCTCCTCCCTGGAAGTCGCGACCCTGGAGCAAGCCCGCCCCCGCCGCGCCTTCCGCCGTATCCAGAGCTCGACCCTGTCGCAACTCATCACCGGCCAGGCCGCCACCGCGAAGTCCTCGGACGAGCCGGACAAGCCCGGCTCGGGCGATCCGTCCAACGCCTGAAACCGGACGAAACCTGATGCCGGGCCGCGAACCACCAGGTTCGCGGCCCGGCATCGTCAAGTGGACCGCACGAGATGGGCCGAGGCGTTGACACAGTGGAGGATCGGCGCGGCGATTGCCGCGCCGAGTGGGAACCGGCATGCCACGGACCGGTCGCGTCGAGGGCGGATCGCCTGGCTGTTCGCGGTCGCGGCGCTGGCGGTGACGGCGATCGCGGCGGTACCCGCGATCGCGTGGGCGGACCGCTTCTATCGGTTGCGGGACGTCGCCGTGTGGGCGCTGCCCGTGTGTGTTCTCGGGTTCGCGGCGCTGATCGTCCTCGCGCCGAGGCTGGGTTGGCGGCGCGCCTGGGCTTGGCTGGCGCCCGCCGCCGTGCTGGCGCTGGCGGTGATACCCCTCGTCGTCGTGACAATGGCGTGGGCGGCCCTCGGCTCCGACGATGGGCAGACCGTGGCCGTCGAGGCCAGCTCGGACGGCCGCCACGAGGCCGTCACGCTCCACGTGAGCGATGCTGTCGACACCCTCTGCGCCGTGCGCCTGCGCGAGCGCGGCGGATTGTTCAGCAGGCAGACCAAGGTGTGGACAGCGCCGGAGGGGCAGCGCTGTCCACAGCGGGTGTCCTTCGCGGCAAACAACACGATCGTCATCGTCGATGCGCGTGGCCGGGAAATCACGGCGGAGTTCGACACCCGTGAGATGCGGGTGACGCAGCTCGTCGCTCCGCCATCATGATTGCGGCAGCGCCCCACGAACGCGGCGGCGCGACAGTGAGATTCGCGCGCGCTGGCCGTATTCGTCGCGGCGGCAGCGGAAGTCGGTCGTGCATCAGGCCCGTGCGGGAGATACCGGACTTCCCGAAAGCCGTTCGAATGCCGCTTTTGCGGACGGAAACTCCGAGCGGGCGTGAACGCCGCACGCAATATCCTCGGACGTTCCGGGGAGAAGTACGGTAATAGCTATCTGTCCAGGGCGACAGTCCTCGCCCGATGACACGTGGCCCGACTGATTCCCGGAACCGGCCTCGACGCGGCCGCGCCGCCCGCATCCGGCGTCCAGTCACCGAATGCGGTATTTCGGCAGCTGAAAAGGCGGCACGAGCGCGCAGGTCACAGCATGCGCGTCGTTGCATCCACTGCTAAATCGTTGTGAAGCCGTTTGCATCGGCTTTGCGACAGCGCCCTTTTCGGGCTGAATCTGGCTGTAATGTCGATAGTGTGCAGCGACGAATCATGGGGATCGAGACCGAATTCGGGGTGACGTGCACGTTCCACGGTCACCGTCGGTTGAGTCCTGACGAGGTGGCCCGGTATCTGTTTCGCCGGGTGGTTTCCTGGGGCCGTAGCTCGAACGTGTTCCTCCGCAACGGTGCCCGACTCTACCTTGACGTCGGTTCCCATCCGGAGTACGCGACGGCCGAATGCGACAGTCTGGTGCAGCTGGTCACCCACGACCGGGCGGGGGAGCGGGTCCTCGAAGACCTGCTCATCGACGCCGAGCAGCGCCTGGCCGAGGAGGGGATCGGCGGGGACATCTACCTGTTCAAGAACAACACCGACTCGGCGGGCAACTCCTACGGCTGCCACGAGAACTTCCTCGTGGTGCGTGCGGGCGAGTTCTCGCGGATCTCGGACGTGCTGCTGCCGTTCCTGGTGACCCGCCAGCTCATCTGCGGGGCGGGCAAGGTGCTGCAGACGCCGAAGGCGGCCACCTTCTGCCTGTCGCAGCGCGCCGAGCACATCTGGGAGGGCGTCTCTTCGGCGACCACGCGGTCGCGGCCGATCATCAACACCCGCGACGAACCGCACGCCGACGCCGAGAAGTACCGGCGGCTGCATGTGATCGTGGGCGACTCCAATATGGCCGAGCCGACCACCATGCTGAAGGTGGGCACGGCGTCGCTGGTGCTGGAGATGATCGAGGCGGGCGTCTCCTTCCGAGACTTCGCCCTGGACAACCCGATTCGCGCCATTCGCGAGGTCAGCCACGATCTGACCGGTCGGCGGCCGGTGCGGCTGGCGGGCGGTCGGCAGGCGTCTGCGCTCGACATCCAGCGCGAGTACTACGCCCGCGCCGTCGAGCATCTGCGCAATCGCGACCGCGATCCGCAGGTCGACGCGGTGGTGGACCTGTGGGGCCGCACCCTCGACGCCGTCGAGGCGCAGGACTTCGCCAAGGTGGACACCGAGATCGACTGGGTCATCAAGCGCAAGCTGTTCCAGCGCTACCAGGACCGCTACAGCATGGAGCTGTCCGACCCCAAGATCGCCCAGCTGGATCTGGCCTACCACGACATCAAGCGCGGACGCGGCGTCTTCGACCTGCTCCAGCGCAAGGGTCTGGCCAAGCGCATCACCGAGGACGAGGCGGTCGACGCCGCGGTCACCACACCGCCGCAGACCACCCGCGCCAAACTGCGCGGCGATTTCATCACCGCCGCGCAGGAGGCCGGTCGTGACTTCACGGTGGACTGGGTGCACCTGAAGCTCAACGACCAGGCCCAGCGCACGGTCCTGTGCAAGGACCCGTTCCGCTCCGTCGACGAACGCGTGGACCGGCTCATCGCCTCGATGTAGCGACGACGCAAGACGCGAGGCCGGGTTCTCCGAGGAACCCGGCCTTCGTCGTCGCCGGACCAGGCACTACGGCCGAGGAGCGGCACGGTCGGAGATGGGCCCGTCTGGCCGCGGCTTGTCCCGCGGCCGGGGCCATGCCCACACGGTCACCGAGACTTCCAGCGCCGCGAACCCGCCCGGAGCGAAGCGGAGGGCGATCAGACACCGCCGGGTCGTGCTACGCGCGTCGGCGGGGCGCATTACTCTCTATCGGGTGGCGATATCCAAGGTCGAGCGGTTGATGAATCTGGTTATCGCGCTGCTTTCCACGCGACAGTTCCTGACCGCCGAGCGGATTCGGGACAGCGTCGCGGGTTACGAGGACTCCGCGAGCGATGAGGCGTTCAGCCGCATGTTCGAGCGGGACAAGAACGAGCTGCGCGATCTGGGCATTCCTCTCGAGATCGGCCCGGTCGGTCGATTCTCGAGTGTGGAGGGCTACCGCATCAACCCGGACGCCTACTCCCTGCCCGATATCGACCTGACCAGTGCCGAAGCGGCCGCGGTCGCGGTCGCGGTGCAGCTGTGGGAATCGCCCGAGCTGGCCAATGCGGTCGAGGGCGCGCTGTTGAAGCTGCGCGCGGCCGGGGTACATGTGGAACCGGAGAACGGGGTCGCCACGGTGCCCGCCGTCCCGGCCCGCACCCGAGGTTCCGAACCGGTGCTGGGCAAACTGCTGGCCGCCATCGACGCCGGACAGGCCGTGCGCTTCCCGCACCGCACGCACGGCGACGAGTACACCGAACGCGATGTGCAGCCGTGGGGTGTGGTGACCCATCACGGCCGCTGGTACCTGGTCGGCCACGACAACGACCGTGACGCCATGCGCACCTTCCGCATCTCCCGCATCGGCGACCAGGTGACGCCCTACGGCCCGGTCAACGCCGTGCACAAGCCCGAGGACGTGGATCTGCGCGCCATTGTCGCCACGGTGACCAGCCAGCTGCCGATCACCGGTTCGGCGACGGTGTGGGTGGCCAAGGATCGCGGGCAGGAGATCCGCCGCCTCGGCGCGACCATGGAGGACCGCGAGATCGGCGGCCGCCCCGGATCGGTGGTCGAGGTGCCTATCCGGTCCCGCGACTGGCTGGCCCGCCTGCTCACCGGCCTCGGCCCCGACGCCTTGGTGATCGCGCCGGAAGAGTTGCGCGACAATGTGATCGGCCGTCTGCGGTCGGTGCTGGAACAGACGGAGGTCTCGGCGTGAGCGTCAGGGCCGGAGGAGGAAGCTTGCGTAACCACGCAGGCCCAGGGAACGCCGGAGAGGGCACAGCGTGAGCGTCAAGGGTGGCACCGGAAGCCGTCTGTCGGTGCGGCTTTCGCGTCTGCTGAACATGGTCCCGTACTTCCTGGCCAATCCGGGAATCAGCGCCGCCGAGGCGGCGGTCGAGCTGGGCGTGACCACCAAACAGCTGATGAGCGACCTCAATCAGCTGTGGATGTGCGGTCTTCCGGGGTACGGCCCGGGTGATCTCATCGACCTGTCGTTCTCCGAGGAGAGCATCGAGGTCACCTTCTCCGCCGGTATCGACCGCCCGCTGCGCCTGACCTCCACCGAGGCCACCGCCCTGCTCGTCGCGCTGCGCTCCATCGCCGACCTGCCGGGCATGGTCGATCCCAGCGCCGCACACTCCGCCATCGCCAAGATCGAGTCCGCCATCTCCGGCCGGGCCGCCGAGATTCGCGCCGCCGCACCGGTGGAAGCGCCCGCCGTCGCCACGGTGCGCTCCGCCCTGGCCCGCGGCCGCGCGCTGCGCCTGGTCTACTACTCCGCCAGCCGCGATGTGGTCTCCGAACGCGTCGTCGACCCCATTCGCATCGTCCTGGTGGACAACAACAGTTACCTACAGGCCTGGTGTCGCCAGGCCGAGGGCGTGCGCCTGTTCCGCCTCGACCGCATCGAGGAGGCCGCCGAACTCGACGAGCCCGCCCACCCGCCGGTCGACGCCACCGACGAATCCGCGGGTCTGGACCTGTTCGTGGACGATCCCGCGGTCCCCTTGGCGCGCTTGCGGATTCACGCCGACCTCGCCTGGGTCCTCGACCAGTACCCGATGCACCGCGTCACCACCCACCCGGACGGCAGCGTCGAGGCCACCATGCGCTTCGCCACCCTGGACTGGATGGCGCGCCTGCTGCTCGGCTTCGGTTCCGGCGTCACCGTCCTGGGCCCACCGGAACTGGTGAGCGCCGTCCGGGAGCGCTCCAGCGCGGCCCTATCCGCCTACGCCGCCCTCGCGGACGCCGGATAGATTGCTCCGGTGAGCAGCGTGTGCGAGGAGGTCGGTCCCGCTTGACGTTTCGCGTAATGGTGTTGGGCGCGGGCAGTATCGGTGTCTACGTCGGCGGCAAGCTCGCCGCCGCGGGTGCGGAGGTCACCTTCGTGGGCCGACCCCGCATCCTCGACGAGATCCGTTCCGCGGGCCTGCGTCTCACCGATCTGGACGGACACGACGAGTCGGTGGCACCCGAGACCTTCCACACCGCCACCACCCCCGGCGGTGACGTTGACCTCGTACTCCTGTGCGTGAAATCCGGCGATACCGCCACGGCCGCGGCGGAGCTGGCCGGAGTGCTGAAACCAGGCACCGTCGTGCTGAGCCTGCAGAACGGTATCGGCAACGACGCGGTCGTGCGCGAAATCCTGCCCAGCTGTGTGGTTTTGGCCGGAATGGTGATGTTCAATGTGGTGCACCACGAGGGCGGCCGCTTCCATCGCGGCACCGCGGGCGGTATCGCCGTCGCCGACGATCCGGTGCTCAACCGCTTCGCCCCGGTGTTGCGCCGCTCCGGCCTGGGCTTCGAGCGCTACCCGGATCTGCTCGCCGTGCAGTGGGCCAAACTGCTGCTCAATCTGAACAATCCGATCAACGCGCTGTCGGGCCGCCCGCTGCGCGAGGAGCTCGCGCACCGCGACTACCGCCGCTGCCTCGCCCTGGCCCAGCGCGAGGCCCTCGACGCCATGACCCGCGCCCAGATTCGCCCGGCCCGCCTCACCGTGCTCCCACCGGCTGCCATGACCCGCCTGCTGACCGTGCCCGACGGTGTATTCCGCCGGGTCGCGGGCACGGTGCTCGCCATCGATCCGGTGGCCCGCTCCTCCATGGCCGATGACCTCGCGGCCGGGCGGAAGACCGAAATCGCTTGGCTGTGTGGTGAAATCGTGAGCCTGGGCGCGATGGTCGGCATGCCGACGCCGGTGAATCAGCGCCTGATCGATCTCGTCACCGCCGCCGAGAACGGTGACCGTCGCACCTGGTCCGGACCGGAGCTGTTGGCCCAGCTGCGCGAGGCCGCGCGAGGGGCGGCGGGCGGAATCCCCGGGTAACATTCGGGCAAACTTCGCTGGCCGGGCAGCCGAACGAGGGTTGACAAATGGTTCGGCATATGCCGGTCGGGTAGCATCAAGTGACCACGTATTTGGAGGTAGTCGATGGGCTCATTGAGCGCGACGCATTGGATCATCATTGCGCTGTTGTTCCTCGTTCTGTTCGGGGCCAAGCGGCTTCCCGATGCTGCTCGCGGCCTCGGCCGGTCGCTGCGCATCTTCAAGAGCGAGATGAACGAAATGCACGCCGACGGCGACAAGGACAAGAACGCGCCGAGCGGTACCCAGGACAAGGCCGCCCCCGAGCTGCCCGCGGCCCAGCCGTCGGTCGACCCGGTGGCGCAGGCCAAGTCCGACCTGAACAAGGCGTAGACGGTTCATTCATGACTCCGGGATGAGGTCCTCGTCCCGGAGCGAGTTTTGTCCAGGTCCGGTGCTTGGCGATCAGCGAGGCAGTCAGAATGCGCATTCCGTTCGACCCCCGGCGCAGTCGGCGTAGAACGAACCCCGACGGCACCATGTCGTTGGTCGAGCACCTGCAGGAGCTGCGGTCGCGGCTTTTGAAGGCGATTCTCGCCGTCGCCGTGACGACCGTGTTCGGATTCCTGTGGTACTCGCACTCGTTCTTCGGCGTCGAGAGCCTCGGTGAGATCCTGCGCGGACCGTACTGTTCGCTGCCGCCCGAGGCCCGGGCCGATCTGACCTCCGACGGCACCTGCCGCCTGCTGGCGACCGGTCCGTTCGAACAGTTCATGTTGCGCTTGAAGGTCGGCCTGACCGCTGGCGTGGTGTTGGCCAGCCCGGCGTGGCTGTATCAGTTGTGGGCGTTCATCACCCCCGGCCTGTACGCCAAGGAGCGCAAGTACGCCATCTCGTTCGTGACCGCCGGTGCGGCGCTGTTCATGGCGGGCGCGGTGCTGGCCTACTGGGTCGTCGCGCACGCCCTGAGCTTCCTCATGACCATCGGCGACAACGTGCAGATCACGGCGCTGAGCGGTTCGGAGTACTTCGGCTTCATCATCAATCTGCTGATCATCTTCGGCGTGAGCTTCGAGACGCCGCTGCTGGTGGTCGGGCTCAACTTCATCGGTGTGCTCAGCTACGAGAAGCTGGTGAAGTGGCGGCGCGGGCTGATCTTCGGCCTGTTCGTCTTCGCGGCCATCGTGACCCCGCAGGATCCGTTCTCCATGCTGGCGCTCGCGCTGGCGTTGACCGTGCTGTTCGAGCTGGCGGTGCAGATCGCGCGGATCAACGACAAGCGCAAGGCGCGCGCGGCGCAGAACTGGGCCGATCTCTCCGATGACGAGGCGTCGCCGCTCACCCACGATGCCAGCCCGGTCGGAGCGCCGGAACCGGTGGCTCCGGCGGAACCTGTCGCCGCGCCGGAGAAAACCACACGATCGGTGTCGGATTACTCCGATACCCTCTGACAGTGGCAGATAGGTCGCTCACTGGCGAACTGGCGGCATTCACCGCCGAACTGAAATTTTCCCTGGATCCGTTCCAGCGGGACTCCTGTGTGGCTCTCGAGGGCGGGCACAGTGTGCTCGTGTGCGCGCCCACCGGTGCGGGCAAGACCGTGGTGGGCGAGTTCGCGGTGCATCTGGCGCTCGCCTCGGGCGGCAAATGCTTCTACACGACACCCATCAAGGCGCTGTCGAACCAGAAGTTCGCCGACCTCACCGCACGATACGGCCGCGACAAGGTCGGTTTGCTGACCGGCGACCAGTCCATCAATCCGGACGCCCCGGTCGTGGTCATGACCACCGAGGTCCTGCGCAATATGCTCTACGCGGGATCGGATGCGCTGCACGGGCTTTCGTATGTGGTGATGGACGAGGTGCACTACCTCGCCGACCGATTCCGGGGCGCGGTGTGGGAAGAGGTCATCCTGCACCTGCCGCCCGAGGTGCGCCTGGTCTCGCTGTCGGCGACCGTCTCCAATGCCGAGGAGTTCGGCGCGTGGATGGAGACCGTGCGCGGCGATACCGCCGTCATCGTGGACGAGACGCGGCCGGTGCCGCTGTGGCAGCACGTCATGGTCGGGCGGCGCATGTTCGATCTCTTCGACAACAAGTCCAGTGATCAGAAGGTCCTCGTCGACGAGGATCTGGTGCGCTACATCCGGCACAAGGAAGCCGTCGACCGCATGGACGGCTGGGCGGTGCCGGGGCGGCGCGGCGGCAACGGCCGCCGCATGTTTCGGCCGCTGCCGCGCCCCGAACTGCTCGCCCGCCTGGACGAAGAGGGGCTGCTGCCCGCCATCACGTTCATCTTCAGCCGCGCGGGCTGCGATGGGGCGCTGGCCCAATGCCTGCGCTCGCGGCTCAACCTCGCCCGGCCCGAGGACGCCGACGAGGTCGACGCCATCATCGAGAAGCACACCGGGGATCTGCCCAAGACCGATCTCGAGGTGCTCGGGTACTGGGAGTGGCGCGAGGCGCTCAAGCGCGGGCTCGCGGCGCACCACGCGGGGATGTTGCCCGCCTTCCGGCACACCGTCGAGGAACTGTTCGTGCGCGGTCTGGTGCGGGCCGTATTCGCCACGGAGACACTGGCTCTGGGTATCAATATGCCCGCGCGGACGGTGGTGCTGGAGCGCCTGGTGAAGTTCAACGGCGAAACCCACGCCGAACTCACGCCGGGGGAGTACACGCAGCTCACCGGGCGCGCCGGACGACGCGGCATCGATGTCGAGGGCCACGCGGTGGTCATGTGGACCCCGGATGTGGACACCAGCGCGGTGGCCGGTCTGGCCTCGACGCGGACCTATCCGCTGCGCAGTTCGTTCCGGCCCGGCTACAACATGTCGATCAACCTCATCGATCGGATGGGGGCGGCGGAGTCGCGGGCGCTGCTGGAGCGCTCCTTCGCGCAGTTCCAGGCCGACCGGTCGGTCGTGGGTCTGGTGCGCGGTATCGAACGCAACGAGGCCACGCTGCGCAAACTGCGCTCGCAGCTCGGCGACGACGACTTCCTCGAGTATTTCGAACTGCGCGAACGCATTCGGGAACGCGAACGGCACATCGAGCGCCAGGGCCGCACCGACCGGCGAGCGGCCGCAGTCTCCTCGCTGACCACGCTGCGGCGCGGAGATGTGGTCGCGATTCCGACCGGTCGGCGCGCCGGGCTGGCGGTCATCCTCGAACCCGATGCCTCCCCGGGCGATCCGCGTCCGCTCGTCCTCACCGAGGACAAATGGGCGGGCCGCGTCTCCGCCGCCGACTTCCCGGTTCCGGCCGAACCGCTCGGGCGACTGCGGCTGCCGCGCCACGTCGACCACCGCACCGCGCGGGTGCGCCGGGATCTGGCGTCGGCGCTGCGCGACACCGGACTGCGGCCCGGCCGCCAGCGGGTCGGCAAGAAGTCCCGCGCCGCCGACGACCAACAGCTGCAATCGCTGCGGCGGGCGTTGCGCGCGCATCCGGCGCACCACCGGCCCGACCGAGAACAGTTGGCGCGCATCGGCGAACGCTACAACCGTGTCCAGCGCGAAACCGAGAACATGCGCCAGCAGGTGGCCGCCACCACCAACTCCCTGGCGCGCACCTTCGACCGCATCGTGGGACTGCTCCAGGAGCGCGGTTACGTGGACGACGGCGAGATCACCGCGGACGGACGGCGGCTGGCGCGCATCTACGCCGAAGCCGACCTCGTGGTCGCCGAGAGTCTGCGGCAGGGGCTGTGGCGCGGTCTCGGACCCGCCGAATTGGCGGCCGTGGTCTCGGTGCTGGTGTACGAATCCCGCCAGGAGGGCGGCTATTTGGGGGCGACGGGGCCCACCGCGCCGATTCGCCGCGCGGTGGAGGCCACCATCGGCGTGTGGACGCGGCTGCGGGCCGACGAGGCCCGGCACAAGCTGCCGCCCACCCGCGAACCCGATATGGGATTCGTGAGCGGGGTCTACACCTGGGCGCGCGGCGATGACCTCGTCGATGCGCTGCTGGCGTCGGGGGATCGCGGAAACCCGCTCTCGGCGGGCGATTTCGTGCGCTGGTGCCGTCAGGTCATCGATCTGCTCGACCAGATCCGCAATACCGCCGACGACGAAGAGGTGGCGGGCACGGCGGCCAAGGCGGTGCGCGCCATCCGGCGGGGTGTCGTAGCGGTGGACGCCGCGTAGTGATAACGACTGTGCTTTGATTCTTGGATGTACCGACCGTGGTGGGATCACGCGCGTGAACTCACTCGGGGGGCTAGCGTGAAGTAGGACGACGCGAGTGGAGGCAAGCAGATGAGCGGCCCGTACGGACCGAACGACACCCCGGGCGGAGGGCAGGGCAGCAACGACCCGACTCAGCAGTGGACCGGCGGGACGCCCGCGCCGGGCGCGGGGCCCGCCCAGCAATGGGGTGGTCAGCAGCCGCCCGCGGAGCCGACCCAACAGTGGGGTGGTCAGCAGCAGGGGCAGTGGGGACAGCAGCCGCAGCAGCCCGGCGGGCAGCAGTGGGGGCAGAGCCAGCCGCAGTGGCCGCAGCAGGGTCAGCCGGGGCAGCCCGGTCAACCCGGCCAGCAGGATTGGGGTCAGCAGCCCGGTGGGCAGCAGTGGGGCCAGAGCCAGCCGCAGTGGCCCCAGCAGGGTCAGCCCGGGCAGACGTCGGACTGGAACAACCCGCAGCAGAGCCAGCCGTGGCCGCAGCCGGGTGGGCAGCAGCCCAAGAAGAAGACCGGTCTGATCATCGGTGCGGTCGTCGGCGCCGTCGTGGTGGTCGGCGCGATCATCGGCGGCGTGTTCTTCCTGACCGCCAAGGATCAGCTGGACAACAAGGCCGTGCAGAACGGTGTCCAGACGGTGCTCAAGGACTCCTACGGCATCGAGGACGTCAAGGACGTCAGCTGCCCCTCGGGTAAGAAGGTCGAGGTGGACAACACCTTCGACTGCACCCTGAAGGTCGGTGGCGAGGACAAGAAGGTCACCATCAAGATCACCAAGGACGACGGCACCTACGAGGTCGGTCGCCCGAGCTGAGCCTCGGCTCGGTAATACGCACCGGCGGAGCCGGTTTCACGCGACAACGAGCGCGCGAAACCGGCTCTCGCCGTCTTCGGTCCACCGCGCCCGCGTCCTGATCACCGTTCGCGTCGATCATGCGTCCTGGGGATCGCTCGCGCCGATCATGCGTCCTGGGGATTGCCCGCGCCGACCATGTGTCCTGGCCGCCTCGCGAACCATGCCCACGGGTATACGCGTCGGCGATCTCAGGTCCCTGCACGCCGCCTCGTACATGAGGGGGCAGTGGTGGCGCGACTCTCTCGGGCGATGCCGCCATGAGTTCCCCCTGAACACGTTCTCGGACGGGGGTTTTGGGCTCAGGCGCGGGTTAGGGCCTTGACGAGGCGCTTGACGGGGCTCTCGGCGTTGTAGGCGACGGCGAGTTCGGCCAGGCGCGCGGGGTCGGCCGAGGTGGTGGGGAGTAGGTCGGGGCCGGAGTATTCGACGGTGGCGTTCTGGACGACGCGGACGACTGGGCCCGCGGCCTTCAGATAGTCCTCCGCGGCAGCGAGTTTCGCGCGGACGCCCTTGGCCAGGTCGGAGGTGGGGTCGGCGACGGCGGCGCGCAGGGCGTCGAGGGTGCCGAAGCGGGAGATGAGGGTGGCGGCGGATTTGTCGCCGATTCCCGCGACGCCGGGTAGGCCGTCGGAGGCGTCGCCGCGGAGCGCGGCCATATCGGCGTAGGCCGGACCCGCGATCTCCTGGGGCACACCGTATTTGGCGGCCACCTCGGCGGGACCCCAGAGCTGCGCCTTGGACAGGCCCTGACCGACGTAGAACACGCGCACCGGCGGGGTGGGCAGATCGCGCACCAGTTGCAGCAGATCGCGGTCACCGCTGACGACGATGACCTCGCTGTCGCGCTCGCGGGTGGCGAGGGTGCCGATCACGTCGTCGGCCTCCAGGCCCTCGGCCCCCGCCGTCGCGATCCCGGCGGCCTCGAGCACCTCCATGATCATGTCGACCTGCGGCGTGAGGGTGTCGGGCACCTCCTCCACATCCGGCGCGGCCTCGTCCGCGACCCGGTGCGCCTTGTAGGAGGGGATCAGGTCCACCCGAAAGCTCGGCCGCCAATCCAGATCCAGGCACACCACGAGACGGCTCGGCTGATGCTGCTTCACCAGCGCCGCGACCATATCCGTGAACCCGCGCAGGGCATTCACCGGCCGCCCGTCGGGCGCGGTGATCTTCTCGGGAATGGCGTAGAAGGCGCGAAACCACAGGCTCGCACCATCGAGCAGCAACAGCGGACCGGGCGCGGGGGAGCTCATGGCCCAAGACGCTACCGCCCACCGCCGACAGTCGACGACAGGTCGACGGGGATGTTTCCGCCCCCGCGCTGTGTCCCGCCCGC